>CABUYS010000021.1 GCA_902495835.1 uncultured Oscillospiraceae bacterium
GTAAAGAAGTTTGATTTGTTTCAGAAACTTTTTCTATATTAACATCTCTGTAGCGGTGAATTCCTGTTCCTGCCGGGAGTAATTTACCTATAATTACGTTTTCTTTCAAACCAATGAGCGGATCGATTTTTCCTTTTATAGCTGCTTCGGTAAGAACTCTAGTGGTTTCTTGGAACGAAGCTGCAGACAAGAATGAATCCGTTGCAAGAGATGCTTTTGTAATACCCAAAAGTATAGGTGTGCAGTAGGCTTCTTCGAGCTCTGTTTCTCCCGCTTCTTTTCTGGCTTTAATTTTATCGTTAGCTCTTAAAAATTCTGATTTATCAACAATTGAATTTTCAAGCAAGTCTGTGTCGCCTGCTTCATCTATACGAACTTTTTGCATCATTTGTCTAACAATAACTTCAATGTGCTTATCGTTAATATCAACGCCCTGCATTCTGTAAACTCTTTGAACTTCCTGAATAAGATATGCTTCAACAGCTTCAGGACCCTTTATTGCAAGAACGTCGTGCGGATTTACAGAACCTTCGGTTATCATATCACCGGCTTCTATTGTCTGGCCTTCTTCGACACAAATTCTTGATCCGAAAGGAATAAGATAACTTTTCTCATCACCGGTTTCTTCGTCGAATACAATAACATTACGATTTTTCTTAATTTCTTCGAAGCGAACCGTACCTTTTATTTCACTTATAATAGCCAAACGTTTAGGTCTGCGTCCTTCGAAAAGTTCTTCAACACGCGGCAAACCTTGAGTGATATCTTCAGAACTTGCAATACCACCTGTGTGGAACGTTCTCATCGTAAGCTGTGTACCTGGTTCACCGATGGACTGTGCAGCGATAATTCCAACCGCTTCACCGACGGCAACAGGAGCACCGTTTGCAAGGTTCGAACCATAACACTTTTTGCAAACACCTTGTTTGGATTTACAGTTGAGAATTGAACGAATTTCAATTCTTTGTACTCCGTGTGAAATTATAATTTCAGCATCCTTATGATCCATAAGTTTATCTTTTGAAACCAATACTTCTTTAGTGTCCGCATCAATAAAGTCGTGACACAAATATCTTCCTATCAAGCGCTCTTCAAGACTTTCAATGGATTCTTTGCCGTCTTTGATTTCAAATACAGTAATACCTTTAACCGCTCCGCAGTCGTCTTCTCTAATAATAATTTCTTGAGAAACGTCAACCAAACGACGAGTAAGATATCCGGAGTCAGCTGTACGAAGAGCCGTATCGGCAGAACCTTTTCTCGCACCACGCGATGCAATAAAGTACTCTAATATGTTAAGTCCTTCACGGTAGTTACCTCTGATAGGAATTTCTATCGTAGTACCGGAAGCATTGGCGATAAGTCCGCGCATACCTGCAAGCTGTCTTATCTGACTCATTGAACCACGAGCTCCCGAGTCCGCCATCATGAATACGGGGTTATATCTGTCAAGATTTGCCTGCAATGCTCTTGAAACATCATCAGTCGCTCTTTCCCAAATTTTAAGAGTATGACCTTTTCTTTCTTGGTCAGACATAAGTCCGCGTCTGAAATCTTTAACGATTGAATCTATATTTTTCTCTGCTTCGGCCAAAATATCTTTTTTGGCAGGCGGTATAACTGCGTCGCCTACAGCTATTGTAATTGCGCCTCTGGTTGAGTATTTATATCCCAAAGCTTTAATTTTATCGAGTATTTCGGAAGTTACTTTTGTTCCGTGAACTTTTATACATGCATCAACTATGTTTCCGAGCTGTTTTTTACCTACTAAAAAGTCTATTTCCAAATCGGCTTCTTTTGCAGGGTCACTACGGTCAACAAATCCCAAATCCTGAGGTATAGACTGATTGAATATTATTCTTCCGGGAGTTGTTTCAATTAATCTTGTTTCCCCTTTGAAATTTCGTCTGACTTTTATCCTGGCATGAAGTCCTACATCTTTTGCGTCATATGCCATTAATGCTTCGTTGAAATCTCTGAAAACCTTTCCTTCTCCGGGTTCTCCCGCTTTATCCAAAGTCAAATAATATGAACCCAGAACCATATCTTGGGTCGGAACTGTTACAGGACGTCCGTCTGAGGGTTTCAAAAGGTTTCCTGATGAAAGCATCAAAAATCTCGCTTCTGCCTGAGCTTCTGCGGAAAGTGGAACGTGAACTGCCATTTGGTCTCCGTCAAAGTCGGCGTTATAAGCAGAACATACAAGAGGATGCAGCTTAAGTGCACGACCTTCAACTAAAACAGGTTCAAACGCCTGTATACCAAGCCTATGGAGTGTAGGTGCACGGTTAAGTAAAACAGGATGACCTTTAATTACTATTTCAAGTGCGTCCCAAACTTCAGGGCGACATCTGTCCACGGCTTTCCTTGCAGCTTTAATATTGCTTACTACTCCGATTTCGACAAGTCTTTTCATAACAAAAGGTTTAAAGAGCTCTAAAGCCATTTCTTTCGGAAGTCCGCACTGATATATTTTGAGTTCAGGTCCTACAACGATAACCGATCTTCCTGAATAGTCAACACGTTTTCCGAGCAAGTTTTGTCTGAATCGTCCTTGTTTACCTTTAAGCATATCGGAAAGAGATTTAAGAGGTCTATTATTAGGCCCTGTTACAGGTCTTCCGCGACGTCCGTTATCTATAAGAGCGTCAACCGATTCTTGAAGCATTCTCTTTTCATTTCTTATGATGATATCAGGAGCTCCCAAATCCATAAGCCTTTTAAGGCGGTTATTTCTGTTTATTACGCGTCTGTATAAATCATTTAAATCTGAAGTTGCAAATCTTCCTCCGTCGAGCTGAACCATAGGACGCAAATCGGGCGGAATTACCGGAAGAACATCCAAAATCATCCATTCGGGGCGATTTCCGGACATTCTGAAAGCTTCTACCGCTTCCAATCTCTTAAGAATCCTTATTTTCTTTTGACCTGTTGCTGTAACAAGCTCTTCTTTAAGGTCATCGGACAAATTTTCCAAATCTATCTTTTCGAGAAGCTTCTTAATGGCTTCGGCACCCATTCCTGCTTCGAAATCGTCTTCATATTTTTCGCGCATATCTCTGTATTCTTTTTCGGTTAAAAATTGCTGATCATTGAGCTCCCTGACATTTCCTGAATCTATAACTACATACAGTGCAAAATACAAAACTTTTTCAAGCATTCTCGGAGACATATCAAGGATGAGACCCATTCTTGAAGGAATTCCCTTGAAATACCAAATATGAGAAACAGGCGCAGCAAGCTCGATATGACCCATGCGTTCACGACGAACTTTTGATCTCGTGACTTCTACTCCGCAACGGTCGCAAACCTTACCTTTATATCTAATTCTTTTATATTTTCCGCAGTGACATTCCCAGTCTTTTTGTGGTCCGAAAATACGTTCACAAAATAAGCCATCCGTTTCCGGTTTTAGCGTTCTGTAGTTTATGGTTTCAGGTTTTTTTACTTCTCCGTAAGACCAACTTCTGATTTTTTCGGGAGAGGCTAAACCTATCTTTATTGATTCAAAAATATTAAAATCCATACCGCAACCCCTTAAGATTTATTATAAACATGCATTTTTTACAAACACTACGAAAATGAGAATACCTTTGAAGGTATCTCATTCTCGAAATAATTAAAATTCTTCGTCGTCGATATCTTCTTCAAAATCAGAATCAATATCGTCTTCTTCAAGGCCGTCTCCTTCGGAATCTTCTATTCCGTAGCTTTCTTTACCTTCATTGGTCATAACTTCAGGGCCAAGAATATCTTTTTCTATGGTAAGACCTGTATCTTCTTCTTCGTCAAAATCTCTTTTAAGATCTATTTCGTTGTTATCCTTGTCAAGAATAGACAAATCAAGTCCCATGGATTGTAATTCTTTTATGAGAACTTTGAAAGATTCAGGAATTCCCGGTTTAGGAATGTTTTCGCCCTTAACTATAGCTTCATAGGTCTTAACTCTTCCTACAACGTCGTCGGATTTAACTGTAAGAATTTCTTGCAGTGTATATGCAGCTCCATATGCTTCAAGTGCCCAAACTTCCATTTCTCCGAAACGCTGACCGCCAAACTGAGCTTTACCTCCGAGAGGTTGCTGAGTAACGAGAGAATATGGACCTGTTGAACGAGCGTGAATTTTATCGTCAACCAAATGGTGGAGTTTAAGATAATACATATATCCGACTGTAACGGGATTATCAAAATATTCGCCGGTTCGACCGTCTTTAAGCCACATTTTTCCTGTTTCGCTGTATCCCGCATCTTTAAGACACTGGAATATATCACCTTCGTGAGCTCCATCAAATACCGGTGTAGCAATCTTCCAACCAAGAGCTTTAGCGGCATATCCCAAATGAACTTCCAATACCTGACCGATGTTCATACGAGAAGGAACGCCCAAAGGATTAAGAACTATATCAAGCGGAGTACCGTCAGGCAAGAACGGCATATCTTCAACCGGAAGAATTCTCGACACAACACCCTTGTTACCATGGCGTCCTGCCATTTTATCTCCTACGGAAATTTTTCTCTTTTGAGCAATGTAGCATCTTACGACTTTATTTACACCCGGAGAAAGTTCATCTTTACTGTTTTCACGTGTAAAGACTTTAACATCCACAACTATTCCATACTCTCCATGTGGAACACGAAGCGAAGTGTCTCTTACTTCTCTTGCTTTTTCTCCGAAAATTGCTCTTAAAAGTCTTTCTTCGGCAGTAAGTTCGGTTTCTCCTTTCGGAGTTACTTTTCCTACAAGAATATCCCCTGCACGAACTTCAGCACCGACTCTTATTATACCGTCTTCGTCCAAGTCACGAAGCAAATCTTCGTTTACGTTTGGAATATCACGAGTAATTTCTTCTGGTCCGAGTTTTGTATCTCTGGATTCCATTTCGTACTTTTCTATATGAATGGAAGTATATACATCTTCTCTTACTATTTTTTCACTAATCAATACCGCGTCTTCGTAGTTGTATCCTTCCCATGTCATAAATCCGATTAAAGCATTTTTTCCAAGACTTATTTCGCCTTTATCGGTTGCAGGGCCGTCGGCAAGAACTTCCCCTGCAACAAATTTTTGACCTGCTGAAACAATAGGAATTTGATTTACGCAAGTACTTTGGTTTGAACGAGCAAATTTTATAAGATTAAATCTTTCATTTTTGCCTGAATTATATCTTACAACTATTTTGTCGGCACTTACACTTAAAACTTCTCCGTCTTCTTTTGCTAAAACGCATACTCCCGAATCGACTCCGGCTTGATATTCAATACCGGTTCCGACTATAGGTGCTTCGCTTTTCAAAAGCGGAACGGCTTGCTTCTGCATGTTTGAACCCATCAACGCACGGTTTGCGTCGTCGTTTTCAAGGAAAGGAATCATGGCAGTTGCAACGGAAACGACCATTTTTGGAGATACATCCATGTAATCCGGCTGTGAACGCTCAACTTCAACGAATTGGTCTCTGTATCTTCCGTTTACCTTGGCATGAACAAAACGTCCTTCTTCGTCTAAAGGCTCGTTTGCCTGTGCAACTATATAATCATCTTCTTCGTCCGCAGTCATATAAACTACATCTGAAGTGACTTTTCCTGTAGCTTTATCGACTTTTCTGAACGGAGCTTCTATAAAGCCGTATTCATTAACTCTCGCGAAAGTCGAAAGGTATGAAATCAGTCCTATGTTCGGCCCTTCAGGAGTTTCAATAGGACACATGCGTCCATAATGGCTGTAATGAACGTCACGAACTTCGAATCCCGCACGATCTCTTGAAAGTCCTCCGGGTCCCAACGCGGATAAACGGCGTTTATGCGTCAACTCTGAAAGAGGATTGGTTTGATCCATGAACTGCGAAAGCGGCGAGGAACCAAAAAATTCTTTTATCGCAGCAACTATAGGCCTTATATTGATAAGAGCATTAGGAGTGATTACTTCCAAATCTTGAGCTTGAAGAGTCATTCTTTCTCTTATAACTCTTTCAAGTCTTGAAAATCCTATTCTTACCTGATTTTGAAGAAGTTCTCCTACGGAACGAATTCTTCTGTTGCCCAAATGGTCAATGTCATCGGTGACACCTATGCCGTGGCTTAAACAGGTCATATAGTTTATCGAAGCAAAAATATCGTCTATTATTATATGTTTCGGAATAAGTTCGTCTTTTCTGTTTTTAATCGCGATTTTGAGGGCTTTTTCTGTATCACAAGAATCAAGAATTTCAGACAAAATGCTGAATCTTACTTTTTCTTTAATGTCGCATTCTTTTTTTACATCAAAATCCACAAACTTACTTATATCAACCATACCGTTGGATATAATCTTTATTTCGTTTCCGTCCTTTTTGATGTATGCCATGCAAATACCGGCATTTTCTATCTCCAAAGCTTTTTCTTCGGAAATAATTTCCCCAACGTCGGCAATAATTTCTCCTGTAAGCGGATTTGGAATCGGACGCGAAAGCTCTTGCCCTTTAATACGATGAGAAATGGCAAGTTTTTTATTATATTTATATCTTCCGACACGTGAAAGATCATATCTTCTTGCGTCAAAAAGAAGAGAATTTATGTGTGCTTGAGAGTTTTCCAATGTAGGAGGTTCGCCCGGACGAAGTTTTCTGTAAACTTCAAAAAGAGCTTCTTCCATGTTTTTGCATGCATCTTTTTCAAGGGTCGCCAAAATACGCTCATCTTCACCGAAATATTCGGTAATTTCAGCGTCACTGCCGAGCCCTAAAGCTCTTATGAAAGTCGTAAGAGGTATTTTCCTGTTTTTATCAATTCTTACATATAAAACATCGTTAGAATCGGTTTCATACTCTAACCATGCACCACGATTCGGAATTATTGTCGAACTGAAAAGTTCTTTACCGGTTTTGTCGTATTCCATTTTGAAATAAACACCCGGAGAACGAACCAACTGCGAAATTACAACACGTTCGGCACCGTTTATAATAAAGGTTCCGCTGTCAGTCATAATAGGAAATTCTCCCATGAAAACATCCGATTCTTTAACCTGACCCGTTTCCTTATTAAGAAGACGTGCAGTAACTCTGAGTGCAGCGGCGTATGTAGTGTCGCGTTCTTTACACTCGTTTATATCGTAAGTAGGGTGATTAACATCCATGGTGTAATCGGTAAAGTCCAAAACAAGATTTCCGGTGTAATCCGTTATTCCGGACACATCCTTAAAAACTTCTTTTAAACCTTCTTGCAAAAACCAATTGTAAGAATTTTTTTGAATTTCCAAAAGATTCGGAAGTTTTATCACTTCATCGATTTTGGAAAAGCTCATTCTGGTTGTCTTCCCAAGCTGCAGCGGTTTGACATTTACCATAGATTTAAAACACTCCATTCATTTTTTTACGTTTGAACTAACAATAATCAAATAAAATCATTTTCTTTTCCTATAAAATACAACACGAAAATGTATTAATCTAAAAGCAGTTAATACACCTCCTGATTATATTTACTTATTTTATTCTACTTGATTTTAAAATAAACCTGTGATACCATAGAAATGATTTTAATATGTTGTACATATTACAATGCAGTATAATATTTTACCGCATTTTAAGGCGTATGTCAAGTAAAATCCATGCTTTAAATATTTTTATTTCAGATTATAGAATATTTGGAGCATTTTCTTATTATTTTTTAAAAAAGGTGAAGTTTTATGGATATTTATAAAGAACTTTCCGAGCGAGAACTCATTGCTCAGGTAACAAACGAAGAAAAAGTCAAAGAACTTTTAAATACTGAAAAAGTTCCCTTTTATATAGGATTTGAACCCACCGCCGATTCTTTGCATGTGGGGCATTTTGTTCAGATTATGATTATGTCCAGACTTCAAAAAGCCGGACATATTCCGATAATACTTTTCGGGGGCGGAACGGGACTTATAGGCGACCCATCAGGTAAAACCGACATGAGGAAAATGCTTACTCCGGAAATAATAAATCACAACGTGGAATGTTTCAAAAAACAAGCTTCCAGATTTTTAGATTTGACTCCGGGAAAAGCGATTATTGTGAACAACGCAGAATGGCTTATGGATTTGAATTATATAAAATTTTTAAGAGAAATAGGCGTTCATTTTTCGGTAAACAGAATGCTTGCGGCAGAGTGCTACAAACAAAGATTAGAGCGCGGTCTTACTTTCTTTGAACTCAATTACATGATAATGCAAAGCTATGATTTTCTTGTTCTGAGCAGAAAATACGGTTGTAAACTTGAGCTCGGAGGAGATGACCAGTGGAGCAATATTATAGGTGGAGTGGAACTTGTAAGAAGATGCGACAAAAAGGAAGTGTACGGACTTACATTTAAACTCCTCACCACAAGCGAAGGCAAAAAAATGGGAAAAACTGAAAAAGGTGCACTGTGGCTTGACCCAAATCGCACATCTCCTTATGAATTTTACCAATACTGGAGAAATGTTGACGACAAAGATGTTACTAAGTGCATGAAGATGTTGACATTTATTCCCGTAAACGAAATAAACGAATACGAAAAATTATCCGGCAGCGACATTAACAAAGCAAAAGAAAAACTGGCATACGAAACAACAAAACTTGTTCACGGAGAAGAAGAAGCCGAAAAATCGATGCAAACCGCTCGTTCTCTTTTTGGAAGCAAAGATCCAAGTTTAGATGCACCGGAATTTCAATTCCCTGAGGAAAAATTATCAGAAAATTCTACCGAACTTTTACTTATATTAACAGAATCAGGACTCGCTTCTTCAAAAAGCGAAGCCAGAAGGCTTATTTCTCAAGGAGGAATTTCCGTAAACGGAGAAAAAATCGATGACGTTTCTCACAAAGTTGATAACGAATCCATTAAAAAAGGAATAATCGTAAAAAAAGGAAAAAAAGTTTATAAGAAAATAATCGTTGAATAATTTAAAAATTCGAATAAAGATCCACCCGCATAGCGGGTGGTATTTCCTTTTCGGGCATAACCCTAATACTGCTGGCAAGCTACAAGTGGATTACTTGTCAGTTTAACAGCTATGCATTTGTTGCTTGCTAGGATCTCTGGGATCAAATAAACTTAATTGATTACTTTTTCTATCTAATTTTTTATGTATCTCTTTTACACATAATAACTTTTGTACCAAAATTTTCAGTTCTTATATGCAAATTTCATGTTTACAAACCTCTGAAATATCATAAAAAATGTTTTTTACTTTAGAAGTTTCCAGATTGCCGGTTTTAAAATAAATTTTTGTATTTATTATATTTGTTACACCGCTTAAGCTTTACTAAACCACGCGATAGTCGCGTGGTTTTCCATACACAAAAAAGCCGCTGTTATCAGCGGCTTTTATTATGGATTTAGACAAATATAACAAATTAGTAAAAAACTCAAAATCAGCAAAAACTTTTAAAATTATTCTTCTTCGTCTTCACCGACTAATGTAAATCTCTCTTCATAGAGGTCATAATTTACATGCACTTTTTTACCTTTATAGTAATCTTTTTCTCCTGTTTCTTTTTCTTTGTCACTTATTTTTTCAATTGCTTTGCTCAAAAGTTGTTTTTTAAGCACATTAATGTATCTCGATTTTTTATTTTTGTCTTTACGTTTTGCGATTTTAGCCATATTTTCCAAAGATTTCGAATCTATTACCATATCCATGCTACCTTCTTTACGGTCAGCAAAATTAGAAACAAAATCTTTTAGAATATCTTTTTCTATAATTTCTTTGTATTTTTTGAGTTTCAAATCATCTTCTTTCTTTTCATCTTCGTCGAGTATTGTAAACTCTTCTGTATCGGGGTCATAGGTTACATAGACTTCTTTACCGTCATAATAATCTTCGTCTCCAGTTTGTTTCATTTTATCGTTCGTTTTATCTATCGCTTTATCAACCAAAGCACCCCTAATAGCAGTATCAATATATCTTGCTCCTTGATTTTTAGATCTTACCACTTTAGCCATATTCCTCAAGCATTCATCATCTATAATCATTTTCATACCGACTACGGCAGCCCAATACTCAACTACCTCATTTCTGATTTCTTTATCTATAATTTTCACGTAATCTTCGACTGACAAATCTTCAAACTCAACAATATGCAATCTGTTGAGGAAAGATTTATCGTGTTTTACGTGAGTACGATCGATTTCCTTAATATTGTCCCCTTCTTTAGGACCTTTGAGTCCCAAAGAATCTGCGCTTTCGTTGGATGTTAAAATAATTGTTATTCCCGAACAATCGATAGTTTGTCCTTTGACATTAACAATACCATTATCATTTATGGTTCGTATAACCTCGTCAAGAGCCGGAGTACACATTTTATCATATTCGTTAATTACAACTACTCCGTTACGATTTTTGTCAAGATATTTTACTAAATTTTTAGGCTCAGAAACCACGCTGTTGGAATCACCCATTCCAAAGCCGCCTCTCCAAGAACTATAACCACGATTCATTCCGAAAAGCTGTTCCACTACGCTTTCAGAGCTTTCTCTGTCCACTTCCGAAGCGGAGATGGTAAATACATCAGAAGTATTTGACAATACTTTGTATTTTGCCAATCCCTCTGCCATCAAAGTTTTACCTACACCCGAAGGACCCGCAAAATAAAGGATATCTCCGTGATTGTATTTAGTTCCGTTGTATCTTGCTTGATTTCTCTTATGCACAATTTTATTAACAATTTCTTTTATTTGTTTCTTAGCACGGTTTTGTCCTGCAATTGTTTTTAAAAGTTCTTCGAGATTTGCTTGTGAGTCTCTATAATCAATCTCTTCATCAGAAAATTTACTATCTATCCACTTCTTTATTGCTAAAATCTTACCTTTTAATTTCTTCATAGGCCATGTAGCACTAGCGATTTGATTCACTCTTTTGCTAAAACGGGCAACGCCGTCCACAGCGCTAAATAGCACACTCAATACAACTGAAACCGGGACTGCCTTTTCGTTAACAAATTTTCCCGCTGATTTTATGAATTTTGTAAAAGTACCTTCGCCTCCATTCGAACTCGATGGATTTGCTAAAACACCTACACCTGGATCAGCCGGATTCGGTTGTTGCTGATTTGAGTCATTGTTTGTACCACCTTGTCCTTTATTTGAGTCTCCCGAATTTCCTCCTGCTCCTTCTTTAGGCCAATTAGCACCAATAAAGTAGCACAAGGCTAATAGCGCAACAGCGCTTCCTGCCACTCCGGCATACGCAAAATAGCGTTTATATTTTTGCCAAAAACTTGATTTTTTATGGTGCTTTTTAGAAACAGCCGGAGGCTGTGTTTTAACTTCTTCCGCAGCTCTAACCGCCGGAACAATAGGAGAAGCTAGTGTCACCATAGACAGCGAAAGTGCCAAAGCCTTACTGTAATTAGACTTTCTTTTTCCTCCCGAAATGTTATTCAAATTAGTTTTTTCATTCAAATCTATTTTTTTATCTAAATTTATTTCTTTATCAATTTCTTCAAAACCAGGTATATCAATATTTTCCAAAAATTCCTCAAACTCCTGTAAAGTATATCCCCCGTGAACGGATATACAAAAATTATATGCGTCTTCCAAAGTCTCTGCTTGATACAGCTTTTCAAAGAGTTCCTCACTGTCTAAAATTTTTAAAATTGCTGTTTCAATATTGCTCATAACATACCCCCTGCACTGATTTTTATATATTTAAATCAAATCAAAACTCAAATATAGTTATATATTACAAAATCTAGCAGAAAAGTCAATACCTAAAATTAATTTGTAACCAAATTTTACATGACTTAATAGTATGTTAGTGTAAACATTAAAAGGAGGAATTCATACATGTGTAATAACTTTTTTGGTGGAAACAATTGCTGTTTCATAATTGTACTCATCCTTATCATCTGCTGCTGCTGCGGTGGAGACGACGGCTGTGGCTGCAACAACGGCTGTGGCTGCGGTTGTGGTGGCTAATAACCCCAAAATATATTTTAAAGGTCGCTTCCAATAGGAAGCGGCTTTTTTATTTCAAACAACCATTTAAAAGTTAGGATATAAGTTATACACTATTTATAAAATTTATCTTTACACCTCCGAAAATTAAATAATTTAATTTTAATATAATACGATAATTATAATAACATAATTAATCGCTTTAGTGACAAACAAACTTTATTTATTTTTAAAATAAACTACTGTGTACTTTATTTAAAAATACACAGTTTCGCTTTAAATAAAAATAAATTCAAATTAACTACAACAATTAAGCTTAAATATCTTAGAATGCTTTATTATCAACCGCTTCCCTATACAGCAAAACAATCGTTTCAACGTGAGGGGTTCGTGGAAACAAATCAACAGGAATGACTTTGCAAATTTTATATTTTTCCGTGCAAAGCTTTTTTAAATCTTTTGCAAGAGTCGCAGGATTACAAGATATGTAAAGTATCTTTTCGGGAAAAACTTCAATCAAATCTTGCAAAACACTCTCCGAGCACCCTTTTCGCGGAGGATCCAATATTACTGCGTCGATTTTTAAATTTGAAAAATTTTTAAATACTTCTTTTGAATCCGAACAGATAAATTTCGCGTTTGAAACATTATTTAATAAAGCATTTTCACGAGCGTCCATTACAGCTTTTTCAACTATTTCCGCTCCGATTATTTTATCAGCCTCATTCGACATAGTAAGTCCGATAGTTCCTATTCCGCAGTATAAATCTAAAAGTGTTTCGTTGCCTTTAAGATCTAAAACTTGTCTGCCTAAAGTATAGAGCTTTTCCGTTTGATCATGGTTTACTTGATAAAAAGACTCCGGAGAAATTTTAAATTTAAATCCGCAAAGAGCATCCGTTATACTGCTTGCTCCCCAAATATTTTGAAACTTTTTCCCTAAAATGACGTTTGTGCGTTCAGGATTATAATTTACAATTATGCTTTTAATGTTTTCAAATTTTTTTGTAAGTAAACTTACAAGTTCTTTAGAAAACGGCAAAACTTTTCTATTTGCAACTATACACACCATTATTTCTTCGCAATTTTGCGAGCAACGAAGATATATGTGCCTCACGACGCCTATTCCGCTATTTTCGTTATAGGGAAGTATTTTATATTTTTTCATCCAAGATTTTATTTCTGAAATTATCTCATCAAAAACTTTCGGATGAAGTTTACAACTTTCACATGACATAATATTGTGACTATGTAAACCGTAAAACCCGGAAATTATATTTCCTTCTTTATCGTTACCAACAGGAACTTGCACTTTATTTCTGTATCCGATATTTTTTAAAGCACCGCAAATATCTTGAATTGGTATGTTTTTAAAACCTCCGATACGTTCCAAGCAATCCTTAACATGCTTTTGCTTAATTTTAAGTTCGGCTTCGTAAGAAATATGTCTAAACGCACATCCTCCGCATTTACTGTAAACAGGGCAATCAATTTGAATTCTGTCAGGCGAACAATTAATAATTTCTTGCAGTTTTCCTATAAGGTAATTGCTTTTTACCTTTATAATTTTAGCTAAAACTTTATCCCCAATCGCACATTTGGGGACAAACACCGCTATGTTATTCCATCTTCCGATTCCAATTCCCTCAATAGTAACGTCATCTATGGTAACTTCTATAACATCATTCTTTTTTATCTCTAAATTCATCACAGCATATTCCTTTTATCAAACTTTAAAGCGTATAGTACCACAAATAAAAAAATTTTTAAACCATTGCATTTTTATATATTTTAAAATTAAATTAAAGCATATAAAGTTTAATACTTTTGTAGTTTGAAGATATCCTTATAAATAAAACGATCCATTTAAAAAGTTTTTCAATTAACATTTCGAAAAAATTCGGTGTGAAAAATTACTTCCTTACCAAGGTTTTGAGCAAACTCTATCTCCTTCTTTACCTGCGAACCAATATATCCTTGAATATTAACCACATAAATAGCGTCTGATAATTCTATTTTTTTAAAATGTGCCGAATTTAAAGCAATTATTTCATCTTTGCTCAAGTTTAATTTTCCTTCGTTATACACACATTGTAACACATTCATATCATATTTCGTCTCTAAAATGAAAGCAATTTCTTTCATTTCTTTTTCAAATTTCATGCTTCCACATACTGTGACCGTTTTCAATTTTTTACCTCCAAAAAGTGTGACTTGTAATTCTTTCCACTTTAAAAAATGGAAAACATCAATCGAAATTACCCATTCATTCTATCAATAGAGAATATCGTTTTATTTTTAATTAAATTTTAGATATTTTTATCGTGAAAAGCAATCTCGTAAACTTTTGTTAAATTGTTATTCATAGCCAAACTTCAACATCATTGCGCTTAATCAATATGAAGTTTTGGCTTTTTATAGTTTAAAAGTATACATATAAATAAAAAGCCCTTTTGAGAAAGAATTTTTCCTCTCTCAAAGGGCAAGTTGACAAACTGGAATTTAGCGTTCACCCATATATTGTTTTATTTCATCAGGCATCAATTTTCGTACTTCTGTGTGTGGATACTCTTTATACTTTCCAGCACTAAACACAAGTATCATTTGCCTGCATTTCTTGTCTTTATTCTTTTTCAAGAATAGATTTAACTCATCATTACCTGTAAATATTTTATAAGATACTCCTCCTTTATTGTTCTCTATCTCATAAATACCACATGAACTTTTCGTTGTATAATCGGCTGTTCGCAAATAAAGCTTTGCAATTTCCAATGACTTAAAAGGAAAATTCCATCTTTGTAATCCTCTGTTTGGGTCATGTTCAATACAAATACAACGTCCACAAGTTCCACAAATATATTGAGTGTGGTTTTCTAAGCAGTCCAATGGATTTAGTAATGGCGTTATTCTGTTTTCATCAGAGTAACATTCCTCACACACTTTCTTTTCACTCCTTATAAAATTCCGATTGAGATTTCACCTGTTTTAGGGAATTTAATAACTGTTATATTTTGTTATTAAATTCTCTGCAAACCCTTGAAAACACTGGATTTATCGCAGGTGAGCTTTCCCTTATTGTTTCCCTTGTGTTATATCGTCCCGTCAGCGTTTACGAACTCTGATAAGGGCAAATACAAGGGCAAGAAAAATCTATAAAACAGTATAACACAAAATAAAAGTGACATGGTGAACTGATTGAAATGCTTCTGATTTTTGTAACAAATGACTGATTGAATGATAAGGAGATTCTATACGATGAGAACAATATTTGCAGAATACAATCCACACAGAAACAGCATTGATATTTATACTTCTGCTGGTTATATGCTCCGCATTGACTGTTGGGAAGCCGAAAAGGATTTAAAAACCACACCCGGATCAGACTGTGCATTGAACGCACTTGCCATTGATAAACCGCTTGAATATGCAAAATTATATCTTGATGAAACAATGCAGATATGGGTAGATGCAGAAGATTCATTAGAACTATGGTGATTTTTTCAACAGCACTAAGGTTACTTTTTCCCAATCTCATTTATTGAGAATCGTCTTTTTACCGTGCATATATATTCAATATCTTTTTATCTATTATAATGAAATCAAGGGCTGGTCTAATGCCAGCCCTACAAAAATGAAAATTCACATAGAAAATAAATTTACAATTTTTCCGATATAAACCTGTTATCAACAAATACAAACATAATTTATATTATCGTATCTATTGATATGATATGTATTTCAAAGAGTTACCAGAAGTTTTTGAAAACTTTTCCCTTGTGATATTATCTAAAGCTCCTAATTTTATACTTTTCCCATGATGGAGCAGCTTATTTGACCGTATCTTTAATAGCTGTATTTTTGTAATTAGATGTAACACCACCGGATTTTCATCCGTTGAATCATCCGCATATTTAAGACAATAAGAAAGACCGGTGCCATTACCTCCTGTCCACAACATATTATCTGTTGTGAATATCTGATATACCTTCGGTGTTTCTGCCGTATAAAATGTCTTTTCCCCAGATGCAGGCGTTTTCATATTATTGCCTTTTTGTTGGCGGTACATTGAAGATACCGTATTTAGACCAGAACCAATGTGCATACTTCTGTTCCTCCAATCATTTTATCTGAATTGTAAATGTACTGCTTCTCTGACTGTTTTCAGTGTCCTTGAAATAGTGTCAAAAAGAGGTGCTATGCCTGGCTTAACTACCGTATGTTTTGCACGGTCTTTTACATCATGCACTCCAAATCCGTAACACATATTTCTGCCCTCTGCGGAAAAATTCACGGTATCTCTGTCTTTATGTACATTTGAACTGCTTTTTTCTGCATTTATGTGTTCCCGCATTTCAGAATTTATTTTATATCCATCATACTGAAACGCCTTACTCTGCCTACTGTAAACTTCCAACGACATATCCGTGTCCTCCTCAGATTTTCGTATCTAATGTAGATAATAAATCTACATTATCGTATTCCGCTTGAGTATATGCTCTTACCACTGAACTACTGTTTTCTGACATTTCACTAATATACTCATCTCTATCTTTGCGTTTCTCACGCAATTCTTCCAAATATTCTTCATCTCTTTTTCGTTTCTCACGCATTTTCTCTAAGTATTCTTCTTGCTCACGTTTTTTGTCCCGTCTACTTTTTGCTGCTTTTTGTTGATTTTGTGTACTCAATACATCTGAACTTTTATTTGACGAATTAGCTGTTCTCATACCACCACATGAAGATTGCCGATTTCCATTAGCATCATATGTAACTGTCCTGCCTCCCAACTCTACACCGTCACGCTTTGCAAAAGAATATACTTGTGAATTTGCTGCAACCTCTCCGGATAAATTCCATTCTATTTCTTTTGCGAATTCCGGATCATTAGCCATTTTTTTCAAACAGTCATAAGAAAGATTTACGACCACTTTATTGGAATTGCAAGGCACAACACCGCCGTTGGTATTAAAACTTATTTGCGGAAACTTTTTACATAATTTTTCATAATATTCTTCCACACTATTAGAATTGTGTTTTGTGTCACATAAGGGTGCGGGTAATAAGGCGCACTTGCAGCCTGTTACGCATTTCCTCGTCCACATAGGAATAGGTATTGCCCGCGTCGTCTTTCAGCGTGCGGGTAC
>CABUYS010000022.1 GCA_902495835.1 uncultured Oscillospiraceae bacterium
CATCGGCTGAGCGAAATAAGGGTGTGTTTTTGTTACGCGCACGGTAATAACCTGATATATTATCGGTTAGAAATCTAAATGTTCCGTAACCGAGTACGTCTGTTTGAGAATCCATTTTGTCGGAAAAATTTAAGTATACCGAAGAAGGATAGTTTAAATTTTTTAAAGTTTCAAAAATAGTATTTAAAAGAGAATTTTCACCCGAATACTGCAAAACAGTTCCTTCAAAATCATTTACATTGTTGTAATCAAGGCTGTGAACTATTAAAAAATTTTTTTGATTGCTCAAAACAGCTACAGCAGGTACAATGGTTTTATCGGTTACAAATTTTGAAAAATACGGATCGCTTTTTTCGGAGCAGTACATTATCCATACGGAATTTTCTTCTATAGATATTTTATTACTGTACATTTTAATTCAGCCTTTCGTATCGCGAATAGTTTTCTTAAAAAAATTATATTACTATTTTACTACAATTAAAAGCGAGATGTTTTAAATAAAAACTTTAAAAACAAAAATTATACCAGAAATTGCTCTTGTAATATCTTTGTGTACGGTTTTAAGCTTTATTTCCGTTTTAAAACTGCCGTTGGGAGGGAAAATAACGCTCGGGCAATCGGTTCCTATAATTTTATTTTCTTATAAAAGAGGAGCAAAATATGCAATAAGAGCCGGAATGCTGTACGGTGCTTTTAAAGCATTGTTTTCTGTACATATTTTTCCTGCATCAAGTTTTTTATCTTTTGTATTAATAATTATACTGGATTATGTTTTGCCTTATACGTTTATGGGGATGTCATCGTTATTTGTTCCTTTTTTTAAAAGGAGAAGACTTAATATTTTAATTTCGTGCTTTTTATCTCATATGTTTAAATTATTTTGCTCGGTTGTTTCGGGCGTTTTGTGCTGGAAAAGTTATGTTCCTTCTAATTTAAATATATGGCTGTATTCTTTTTTATATAATAGCTCTTATGTAGTGCCGGAAACAATTGTATCGCTTGTGGTAATTTTTTTAATTTTAAATTATTTATCTGAAAAAAGCTTTATATAAATTTATGTGTTTTTCATAAATAATATTTTTTAAAAAGAATTTTATTAAACGCAGTTATTTGACAATTGTTATATATTGATAATATTTTATGTCGCAAAATAAAAAAATTATATAAAACTATTTACAAACAAATACCTTTTTGGTATTATATGTAAGTGTACTATTTTGTTGAATACTAAGGAGGGTGATTTTATGAATGAAAACGAAAAAATGCAGGAAATCGATATGGACGCTCTTGAAAAAGTTGCAGGAGGTGGTGGAAAATTTAAAGGAATAATTCAAACAATACAGATGTCCGAGAAAGAAAAAAGAGAGATAAATTCATTGATTTTAAAGCACTTTAGTTTATTAAGCGAATTAGGATGGTTACAAGCGGAAATGAATATGACTGACAAAAATACAGAACGGTATAATTTGCTTAAAGAGCAATTGTCGAAAATTGGTTTGGAATATGATACAACGGGAAATAAATTGGTAGATTTAGCAAAAAAATATCCTAATTGTCTCGGTTTGGAATTGTTTTCACCTCAAAGTGAAGATTTATACTATAAATAAATTTCATTAAACGAAGAAAAAGTTATACAGGAAGTTACTACAGAAAATCTTGAAAATGTCGCAGGTGGAAATTCGTACACGGACAAGATTGAACGAGACATTCAAAATTTGGTAATGACTCAATAAGAAAAAATGAAATAAATTCATTGCTTAGAAAGTATAATTTTTGTCGTGTTGATGCGATAGTGACAGCTCATAGGGTGTGTTAATGAATTTCGTCAAAATCCATTCAATCCGAAAATAAAAAAAGAACCTGTAGAAAAATCATAAGCGGAAACCACTGAGGGTAAACTAAGAGCTTATGCCGAAAAATACTCTAATTATCACGGTTTGGAACAATTTGTAAAACAAGACAAATAGATGTTTAAAAAATTATAATATTGAAAATAAATTTTATTAAGGAGGAGAAAATCATGGGAGAAGAAATTAAAGGAAAGGAAAAAATGGAAATAAATAATGGAATTGAAGCACTTAACGAAGAAGATTTGGGAGAAGTAGTAGGTGGGGGTTTGATAGGTAAAATTAAAGAAAAACGTCAGACCGCACAGGCGTCAAAAGAATTATCAAAGCTATTTGGCGAAGATGTTAGCCTAAATGATCTTCTTGAATTTTATAACAAGAGTCCTCAAAAGGAGTGGGAGATCTTACTGGTAGATATGGCCGAAAGATATCATAACATTTCTAAATTAGATCCTTTCAGGAATAAAAAATATTAAATTAAACGTATTAAAGGAGGAAGAAAATCATGGAAAAAGAAATTGAAAATAAAAAAATTAACAAAAACGAAGAGATGCAAGCGGTTGACGAAAAAAGTTTGCAAAGTGTTGCAGGTGGTGGTGTCGTAGACAAAATCAAAGAAATGTGGCAGAGACTTAGGATGTCAAGGAAAGAAAAGAAAGAAATAGAATCTTTACTCTCTGAATATCGCCAATATCATAGCCGAGACTTTCCTATTAGGATGCTTTATGCAGGGCCGGATTATTATATGCGTGAAGAAAGGATTACCAGTAGGCTAAGTTTCTATGCTGATAAATATCCTAATATTTCTGAATTAAAACGTTTCAGAAAAAATAAAAAAGTTTAAACTGAATTTTTAAAGGAGGAAAAAGCAATGAATAATAAAATTAAAGATACAGAAAAAATAGAAACAAAAAATTTGGAAAGTATACCGAGTAAAAATGATTTGCCTGATGTAAAAAGTAAAGAACATTATGAAAAATTGGTTATAGAGCGCAGATTAAACTCATACGAGAAGAGTAAAAATGCACAAGAAACATCTTCTAGCGAAGATGCGCAAGAGGTAAGCACGGAAGATTTAAACGATGTTGCGGGTGGGAAAGGACAAATCAGACGTCTTATTGATCGTTTTTTGGAACCCCCTGTTCCGAAATCTCTCCGCATTCCTATGGACAAATATGCCGGACCTCCTTCAAAATTTATGATACCAAAATCATTAACACCTGAGGAATGGAAAAAAATAAAAGAAAGAAAAAAGGAAAAAGAAAGAAATTGAGTAAAAAATATAGAGAATTCTGAAATTAACTGAGATATTAGTGAAAATAGCTCGAATTTGTAACCGAAATATTTTAAAAATTTATGATATTATGAGGAGAAAAAATGATGAGTGATAAAATTATAGATACAGAAATAATAAATGAAAATGAAGAAATCACTATAGAAGATTTAGATGGCGTCGCAGGTGGAAAGGCACCTGTTTATAAGAAAAAGTCCGATGATCGTATTGATCCGGGATTGTTGATGTTAGCATATGGTGCACCACTGCCATCAAAAACATTTGAAGAAGCACTAAAAGAAATAAAAAAGAAAAAGCAAGAGAAAGAGAAAGAGAAAGAAATAAATCAAGTATCGGATTTAGGAGCTGACGAAAGCAGTTTGAATCAATAACCAAAATTTTAAATAGTAAACAATCACACCTTTTAAGTATGTTTGATAGTATATATTAAAGGGTGTGATATTTTGGCTATAAAAATATTTATTGATCAAGGACATAATCCCCAGGGAGTAAACGCGGGAGCGGAAGGCTTTGGTTTAAGGGAACAGGATATTACATACAATGTCGGTATGTATTTGGCGAATTTTTTGAGGGAAGATTCAAGGTTTGAAGTTCGTACATCTAGAACTTCTCCTGAACAAGTATTGGGAACGAGTAATTCAACAAGTTTGGCTGCTCGCGTAAATGCAGCAAATGATTGGCCCGCAAATTATTTTATCAGCATACATGTAAATGCTAATACAAATCCGGATGTCAATGGCAGTGAGGTATATGTTTATCAGGAATATACTCAGTCTTATTATTTCGGAGAACACATTTTAAATGCGATAGTTAATCAGTTAGGTACTAAAAATAACGGAGTAAGAGTAAGGCCTTCTCTTTACGTTCTGAGAAAAACCAACATGCCTGCTGTTTTGGTTGAACTGGCGTACATTACAAATTCTTCTGACGCAGAAAAACTCAGGAACAATCAATATCAATTTGCTTCAGCGATTTACAGCGGGATACTAAGCTATTTTGGATTTTGATTAATTAGTGTGCATATGTCGGTGTTTTACGAAAATACTAATATATATATCTGGAAGTTAATAAAGAACGGAGTTGTATATTTATGAATAACGAAGATAAAAATTCTTCTTCCGAACGTCCGGTTCCGGAAATTCCTCAAAACGACACAGAGCACACGCATGAACCTGAAAAATCCGAAAATGTAAATAAACAGTAAACTAATGCTTCGAAATGGAAACCGTTTTCCTTTCGAGGCATAAATATTTAAGGAAGTATTTGAGAAAACCCTTATTTATTCGAATTTATTTCTTGAGCAAATAAATTTATTTGGAAATTTTTGTAATTTGTTTTATAATAGGTATGTGATCAATTTCGATTATACTTTTTGCTTAAATTTCCAATTTAAATATTAATGTTTTTTACTATTTAAACAAACATTAATTTTTTTGAAATTGGCTGTTGATTTTTAATGTATTAGGAAATATAATGGAAACTAAGTGTGATTTAAAATCACATGAAAATATAATAAACTATAAATTTAGCTTGGGATGGTACTAATGGAGTCAGAATGTAAAAATTCAAAAATAAGAGTTTTAATTATTGAAGACTGTGTAGAAGAAAGAAGGAAACTTCTAAATTTTTTGAGCGGAGACCCTGATATTGAAATATGTACGTTTTTTAGCAGTGGATTTGATGTTATTTCCGGTATAAAATTTCATAAACCGGATGTAGTTGTTGTTGACTTTTTAGCAACAGATGCAGATAAAACGATAGTGCTTGACAAAATAAATTCTTCAAATATAGAAAATAAACCAAGAATTATCGTGACTTCTTCTTTGGATAATGTTAATGTTTTTGAAAAAGCTTTCAGCTATGGAATTGATTATTATATAAGAAAACCTATAATATTCTCTTTGCTTCGTGACGCTATCATACTCGTTACTAGAGGAAGACGTACTGATGAAATAAACGAATCGGTCAAGATGGCGCAAATAAAAACCACTGTCAGGTCAATGGGTATTCCTGTAAATGTTTTAGGTTATAAGTACATAACGGAATCTATCAAACATATGATTAATTCGGAAAAAGCAGTATTTTTAAGTGAGGTCTACAAAATTATAAGCAAGGACCACGATACGTCTTTAGAATGCGTAGAAGTGTCTATACGAAATGCTATAAGAAAAGCAATGCGCTTACAAACTGAAGAGTTTAAAAGTACTTTTGCATTTTGTGATTTTCGTCCAAGTAATTCAATATTTCTTGCGACTTTAAGAGAAATTGTATTTTCAAATTTGCACAAGTAGTTTGTAAAGAGTGTTTATAGCATTTTAATTTAAGTAATAAATCCTATTTTATTTAAATAAAATGAAAGTCGGACATCTTTTTAGAATGTCCGATGTTTTGTATGTAGAAAGCCATGCGAAAGCCCGAATGGTTGGGTGATAGCTTAAGCGGTGTAAGGAGGACATACAAAGTGGAACTGCAATACCATATAGTTTTTGCACCGAAATATAGAGGAAAAGTGTTTTATGTGGGCAAAAGTAGAAATAGAGGCAATATTAAGGAAAGCTATGTAAATGAAAAGGAGTAAATATAGTGGAGGAAGAAGTTGTCCAGACCATATACATGTGCTGTTGAATATACTCTTAAAGATGAGTATATCAACTTTTATGGAATTTCTGAAAGGGAAAAGTAGTTTGACAATATATGAAAAATAGTGGAATTTGAAATTCAAATATCAAAACCAAGAATATTGGTATAGAGAATATTATGTAGATACAACAGGAAAAAATGCAGATAAAATAGATGAGTACATCAAAAGCAATTAAAACAAGATGAACTTGGATAGCAACTAACATTTATGAGTACAGATCAATTTACGGAGAGTGAGCAACAATCTTTTCGCAAGTGTTATACCGTATCATCTTCCTTTAGTGGCAATTAATAGAACAGGCTTTGTCCGTTAAAGAAATACCTCCCCCGGGAGATGATTATTGTTTTTAATATAAATTCACTATGAGTTTGCGTTTGTCGTAAATAAATTTAATCGGAAAGCGTCCAAGTTATGGTTGCCGAATATGATTCTGCTAAAATATTTTGTGAATTAATAACCGGTAATATTTTTTAGGACGTTTTATGATATCTGACAATTTTATCTTTAGTTTACGTTTATTGTAATCTATGATTGTAATATACACAATGCAATATTCAAGCGGATAAAAAGTATTAATTTTTTGAAACTTACCTTTGTTTTTTGAATCAAATTAAGGTGCGTCGGAAAGCGTCCAAGTTATGGTAGTTTCATATGATTCTGCCAAAATGTTTTGCGGATTAACAGTCAGTAACATTCCTCTATTTTCAGACCATTTAATAGTTGTATCGGTTGGCGATGAAACGGAATTTCCGGAATAAATTTCAGTCGGCTCGCTATTTATAACAAAATTTTCATCTTTTTCATCAATAAAAACCAATGCGTCTTCTATTGTGTGATTGCTCACTGATGTAAACGGCTTTTTTATGGAAGCATATAAATTCCAGTTTGTACTTAGTATTCTTGAATCGGAGATTATTATTGACCAATCGGGTTCCTGCCTTTGAATAGTAGTTTTAACAGTTGGAATAACCGTGCTTTTGAAAGCAAGTTCACTTGGAACCGTTTTAAATTCAAGTGCTCCCGCATAAACAATAGTAGAAGTTTCTATTTTGTTTTTGAAATTATCATTTGCAGTTAATTTAACAGGTGTTCCTATAGGAAGAGTTTCCGAAAGAGCTAAAGAAAAAGAACCCGAGCTGTCTGAAGTTCCTGTTACATTATTTTCTACAGAAGAAAGTAAAAATTCAGCTTTTAAATTTGAAGAGGGATTGGTTGTTCCTGTAATATTCAAGGCAGCGTCAGAAATTGTGTTGATTTTAAGAGAAAGTTGACCCATTGAAAGCACTCTGACGTTTTGCAAATTAAATGTTTCTAAACTCGGCGGAGTAGAGGAGTCCGATGAAGTTATATTGGTTGTAACTGCCGTTGTTGCCGAAGTTGAAGTGGTTGCGTTTATTTCTGCATTGCTGCCATCTGATTTATCCCAAATATATAAAGGCGTATCAGACAGTGTCCCCGCATCGGGAAAATCTTTTGCAGAAAGCCAATAATTTACAACCTGCGAATCTATATTTACTTTTCCTGTTCCTGAAGTCCACCTGATTAAATTGCCGTTTTTGTTATAAAGTACAACACTTTTTGGATTTTCAAAAGTAACTGATCCCGTTGCCGTCATTTGAATAAGCGGGGCAGATGAGGACAAAGTGTTGGCTATATATAAACTTGCACCGTCTGAAACGGTAAAGTTACCACTGCATCTAATGGTGCCTACTCCTGATTTAACCGCTGTTTGAGTTACTTTTAGATTTGCATTTTTTTCGATTAAAAAAGATTTTGCAAGCTGGGAAGAACCTGTGTCGTAGAACATACCTCTTGGAGTGTTTATCGTAACATTTGCGCCATTTTCTATTGTTATATCCGGACTGTAATCACAATAAAATGTTTCTCTTGATTCCGATGTTATGGTAACGTCTGCATTCTCTAAAATTTTAAAATATGGATTTGAATAAGTAAACCAAAACATAGCATTGCCGGTACTTGTATGATTTATTGTTGTTTTACCGCCGATTTCAACTTTGTTTGCTTCGGCAAGCTCGTTTGAAGGAGATGCATATCCTGAAGAAGTTTTAATTGTTATGTTTGAATCGATATATCTTACCATACCTTGGCGGTTATAGCTTATTTGCGGGCCTGTATAATTAACGTTTTTATAAGTTAAAGTAACGACCTTTGTAGAAGTTGCTGCTTCGACGGCAACAATTCCGTAATAATTCTTTCCGACAATGTCTACGTTACACAAAGTAACATCTATTGCAGAAGTCGCAGATGAAATATATATGGAATTCGAAATCGCAGAAGAGTTCATGTCTGTAAGAGTGTGCCGCGTAGTTATTCCTTGTTCATTTGTGTATGTACCGTTTATGGTTAAGTTTGTTTTGGTAGTTGGATAGTTAATCCTTGATGTTATTTCAATATCTGCGTTTAAATAAATTGTATTATAATTGTTATTTCCTGTAATTGCAGAAGCAAGTTTGTCGTAATTATTAACAACAACGCTTGTTTCTTCGGAAGTTATATCCGCCGCAGAAGCATTTTCCGAGCTTGAATACTGAATTTTGCAAACAAAAAAATATAAAAGTAAAAAAATTCCGAACATTACACTTAAAATTATTTTTGAAATCTTACATTTAAATATTTTCAAGAGAAAACCTCCTGTGGTGAATTTAAAAAATAAAAATCAAGAATTAGTACCGAGCTAAATTCCTGATTTTTAAATATTTAGAATTTAATCTTTTTTATCTTTACAGAAACATTTGCATTTACATCTGCAACCAATTATAAACGATAAGAATGAAACTGAAATTAAAATTGATATAGCTAAAACAATATAAACCCAGTTTGGAATAGAATTAATCAAATCTACAGCGTCCTTATTGGCGTCGTTTGCTTGCTCGGGCGTTATTGTAAAGTTTTCATCCCATTCACAAAAATATTCTTCGTTTTGAGCTATAACGTGAACTCGATAATCTCCTGCTTCAAATTTGTGATTTTGCCAATCAATCATAAAGTCAAAGTTCGAATTTGGAGCCATTTTTATATTTTCTCTTTCCGTAGACTTATAAATCTCTGAACTGCCCTTTTTATAAACAGTTCCTGAAATTTTAAGGTTAGGGATTATAACAGGAGTATCATTTTGAAGATTTACGGCAAGGCTTGTGTGGTAGTTTGAAAGTGTAGATTTTATATATTTTAAATTCATGTTGGCACTTACTTTGTTATCGTTTTCTGAAAGCATAACGCCTATAACATACTGATATTCGTTTTCTATTTGAGTAACACCTTGATTTTCTTTCTTGGTTTCAGAACCGTCATCTGCTTTTGTAAAAACGAGTCCGCCTAAAATAATACCGTCATAGGCTTCTTCAGGCATATTTAATAATGCTGTAGCAGTTACCGTTCCTTTCGCGGGAACCGTATATTCACTTTGGTTTAATTTAAGAATATTAGGCAGCGGATACTTCAAACTTTCGTCGTAGTTTGTAAAATTAGTGTAGCTTATAAATCCGTTTCGGCACGTTGTTGCAGGAGTTACCATGGCTTTTACTTTTATTTCGTGTTTTTTATTATTAAAAATTTTTACCTTTAATTCTTGCGAACTTGAAGGTGTAACTTTTAAATCAAAATAGCTAAGATTTTTGTTAATTTGATTTTCCGGAATCACGAAAGAAACCGAAAAATAAACTCCTTCATTTGCAAATACATAAACTGTTGATAAAATACTCAAAGAAACAAACGAGAAAAAACGCAAAAGCCATTTTTTATTCATTTGGTATCCTCCAAATATTTAATTTTTAAACGGGTGCGTCAGCCAAAGTCCAAGTAATGGTAGAAGTGTGTGTTTTAGCTGTTGCACTTCCTGCTGGAACAGTTAAAGTAACGTTATTGTTGGATGTTGCGGAAGTTTCCGTTGGGTACCATCTGTCTACCCATGTTCCGAGTCCTATGTTTTCAGTGGCCGTCATTACGGTTGCTTCGGCGTTGTCGGTTGTTAAAACAACAGGGCTTGATGGAGTAGGTTTAGCTGCAGATGTATTTGCGGAAATAGCATAACCACCTATAAATGAAATCGTAGAACCTTTGAGACTGTCGCCTGTTCCGTCGTTGAACGCAGTTGCTTTTGCAATTACATTCCATCCTGCTCCTGTTCCTCTGACGTCCGTCACCTGAACAAACGGTTTGAGTTCATTGGCGTTATATACTTTTTGTGATGCGGATATTTCTTGACTTCCGAAAGTAATGTTTGGTACATAATCGATACTAAGTGGTTCGGATTCTCCGGTTCCTTGACCCGGTGGATCCAGTGGTTTGCTCGGGTCATCCGGATCTACAGGACTAATTGGCTCTGCTTCTGGTGTAAAAATTACGGTAGCATTAGAAGTAGCACTTGAAGCAGTTGCCGCTAAAACTTGGGGCAATAAACCAAATAACGATAAACTGCAAGCACATAAAAATGTTATTATATATCTTTTTTTCATAATATATTTTTCCTCAATATTAGTATTTCAATTTATTTGACAGTGGTCTTTATTTATAATATGCGAGGTTATTATTTTTTTAGATAATTTATTAAATTTAAAAAATATGTATGATATTTAATGTTGGTAGGTTTAAATATAAAAAATTAAATTTATCAAAAAAATTATTATATTAAGTTATTAAAAATCTCTAATAAAAATAAAATTAAAAATATTGCTTTACAAATTATACTATGTATGATATAATATAAGACGTAGGGAGGTATAACTGTGGATGCACAATTGAAAAAAGGCTTTTTGGAGGTTTGTATACTTGCTTCACTTAGAGACAAAGATTTGTATGGTTACAAGCTTATTGAAGATGTATCTAAGTACATAAAAATTTCTGAATCTACGATGTATCCTATACTCAGAAGGCTTGAAAGTTCAGGTTGTCTTACAACTTATGTTCAAGAACACAACACTAGGTTACGCAAGTATTACAAAATCACCGAAGAGGGGAAAAGACGTATAACGGATTTTTTGAGCAGCAAAGAAGAAGTTATGAAAATTTATAATTTTATAGAAGGGAAGAAAGAAATTGAATAAAAGGGAATTTTTGAATGACCTCGACAGCAAGTTAGATTTTTTAACAGAGGAGGAAAGGAATAAAACAATTAATTACTACAGCGAAATTATAGAAGACCGTATTGAAAGCGGAGCTAGTGAAGAAGAAGCTGTATTGCAAATGGAAAGCACTGAAGTAATAGCCAAAAAATTAATGACGGAAAACAACACACAAAAAAATACATCAGAAAAAGTTCTTGATTTCATAGACAAACTTTTTGAAAAACATGGATATTTGTTTATGCTTGTAATTGCGATTCTTTCAGTTCCGCTCTGGACTCCGATATTAGGAGGGATTTTAGGTCTTGTATGTGCAATATTTTTACTTCTTTTTGGGATGATAGCTTTTGGTGCAGTAGGTTCGGTTATATCTTTAATCTTGGCTATATCATACATTACGCAAAGTTTACTGTATACAATTTCGACTCTGGGAGCGTCAATGTTTTGTGCTGGATTTGCTATACTTGTAACTATCGGAACAGTTAAATTAATAAATATGATGTCAAATTTTTTCAAAAAAGTTTCTAAAAGCATTAAAGAACATTCAGAAAAACGGAGGAATTCAAAATGAATAAAGACAAAAAAATTTCAAAGGTAAAAAGACTTATATACATATCGATTGGATTAATTGTTGTAGGAATAATTTTATTTTCACTTTCTCGCATGGGACTTGACCATACTGCAATTAACCAACCAATAAATAAAATTTTTAAATTTTAAAAAATAAAATATTTTTTACTAGCCATTTAATTTTTTGAACCACACAGTAATTGTGTGGTTTTTGTATAAAATAAATATTTTTTGTATTGCGTTTTTTAATGTTGTGTTATAATATATAAGAATAGTATCAAGGAGGAGCATTTTATGAAAAAATTCTTCAAAAGATTTTTATTATTTTTCTGTTTGCCCTTGGCTATTCTGGCAATAATTGTATTTGCACCTGCGGCATTTATAAGATATTGTATGCCTGAGCGGTTTGATTATCATGACAACACCGCACACTTTAGTATCTATTATAACGAAAGTGACAAAAGTGCTATTGAAGACTTAAAAAATCAGCTTGAAAGTAGCTATGAACGCATAACCACGGATTTAAAACAACCCATGGACAAATTTACAACTATAAAAGTGTATCCTGATTTAAACACTTTTCATTCCACCCTTAAATTTAGGTCATGTGAAGGAAACGGGCTGCTTTGGTGGATAAATGTGCTATTTAGCGGAGAACGTGGTGACTGGTATTTAGGAAACACCGATGGTACAACAGGAGAAATCAGAATAGTTTCACCATTAAATCCGGATGCAGGTGGATGTATTCCAATCCATGAATTTACTCACGCTGTTGTTAATGAAGTTACTTCAAATTCAAATAGGATAGTGGGCACTACTTTTGGCAAACTCTTAAACGAAGGTATAGCAGTTTATGAGTCCGGGCAAAGAGTTATCTGCGAAAATATAAGTACCATACTTCCTGAATCTATTGATAAGCTTCCAACATCAAGCGAATTTGCATATGCCGGAGGATATTTGTTTGTAAAATATGTAGTGAAAAATTACGGATATGACAAACTGATTGAACTTTTAAAGAAAGATTATTCAGGCGGAAATTACGACAGCGAAACAAGGCAACTTTATAACGAATGGGTTGAGTATTTAAAAGCTAATCAAAATTAGTTTTTATATCGACTATATGTATCAATCGGACTTATTATTGTAGGATCAATTTTATTTTCACTTTCTCGCATGGGTCTTAACTATACTCAAATTGACTAACCATAAGCCGAATTTTAAAAAAATAAAATTGATTCCAATCTTAAAAATATTTTTTGTAAGTGGGGAAAATTTGTGAATGTTTATAATTATTTAATTTCTGGAAACGCAAAATATGGTTCGAATAAAGAAAATATTTGTAAGTCTAGTTTCAATTGTAGAACCTCTGATATACAAAAAAATGTTATAATAGCACCTACTTGGGGAGCAGATTTGTTTTCTGAACATGTAGATAATATCAGGTGTATATGTGAGTGTACGGATCACAAATTCAGTGTAAGTGAATTAACACTAGGAGCCGAAAAAGTGACTTATATAAAAACCGGAGCGTGTGCGTCTAATGTTTTAGATTGTGTATTAGCTCTTGGGTGTACTCCGTGCAAAAATGTCTTATTTATCGGTGCGGTTGGTGCCTTAGACAAAAATATGAAAATAGGAGATATTGTTATACCGAAGTATTCGGTATGTGGAGTTGGTGCTGACAGATATTTAACAGATGAAAGTATTGCGAAAAATGACAGTTATGGTAAGAAATATTATCCCAATGAAGAATTTTCATCTAAAGCCCTAAAAATTAGCAATGAAATGATAAAAAATAATAGCATAAAGTGTCACATTGGAAAGACGTTCAGTGTTGATACAATATTTGCGCAGTATGCTCATTTAGAAGAATTTATAAATATGGGCTGTAATACAATCGAAATGGAAACAGCCACCTTTTTTCATACCGCTAACGTTGTAGGTATTAAGGCAACTGCTGTTTTAAGTATTGTAGATAACACATTGGCAGGAAAAGCAATTTACAAAGGTAGGACAGATAAAGATAAAAAAATAATTCAAGAAATGAAAAAAATTTTAATGCCAAAAATAGCATTAAAAATTCTGTTAAAATAAAATTCTAAAGTTTACTTACAATCATTTTTACTTAATGCTAAGTTTAATAAGGGTCATGTATTTAATGATTTACAGCTATTACATTTTATAAGTTCGACGTAGAATTACGGGCATATTAAACGTCATGATTATGTTTGAACTGTCAGACACTTTAGAAGTGTTATTTGAATGGAAAATACCTAACGAAAGTTAGGTTATTTTTATGCTTAAAAATAATTTGAAAGGACAAATTAAAAAATAATAATTATGAAGTTATTATTAAGTATCTCAATAACGGTTTTTTTATCAGACAGATAGTTAATTATCTTAGGAAAAGAAAAATATGATATTTGTGATGAAGAAATATTTGAAGGTAAGAGTTGTTATGAGATTGATAGCTTAACTTATTGTCCTGAATGTATGAAAATACGCATTAAGGTTATAGGAGTGTCGGCCATCTCAAGGTCGTAAAAAACTAATTACTTGCTATTTTTAAAAGAGTTTCTTTGGAAAACACTTTGTGATATTTATAATTTCACTTTGTATGTTTAAAATTGCTTATAGGGTTATTTTGCTCTTGCATTTTAATTCTTAGTAATAAACTGTTTCTGTAAACTTCTAAAATTAATTTTAATTTAGCACAGAGAGATTTTTATTTAAGTTATTAATTATTGTGTGATTTTTTCAGATGTACTTAAAAGGATATGGGATGTTAACAACGTTTCAGATATAATTTATGACTTATATTTTCAAAGGAATTATTGCTTTTTGCTAGTAAGTGAGTCTGCATACTTTTTTATGTTCAAACTTTTACCTTCGGCAATGCCGAGGAATTTTTATAACACAAAAAAGTTAGACTATCAAAACTGATAGTCTAACTTTTTTAGAATCGGTTATGTCTTATAATGCCAATCTTCATTGGCGGAGAAGGAGGGATTTGAACCCTCGCGCCGATCGCTCGCCCTACACCCTTAGCAGGGGCGCCTCTTCAGCCACTTGAGTACTTCTCCGTATTATTCAAATTCCTGGCGGAGAGAGTGGGATTCGAACCCACGGTCCCCTTACGGGGATCACCGGTTTTCAAGACCGGCTCCTTAAACCACTCGGACACCTCTCCATCAGAACACATTTAAGATTATATCACGCCGAAAACTGATATGTCAATATTTTATTTTAAAAATTATTCATGAATTTTTTCTTAACTTTTTTTAAGAATCTTATGCAAACAAAAAAGCAACAACCATTTGTATTTAAAATGATAGATTATATTAAAACTATATAAAATATTTAAAAACTGTTGACAATATCTATGGAAATATATATAATTGTGGCATGTGCACATAATATTGATTTTTAAGGAGTGATTTTTATGGCTGAAAAAATTGTAAAGTGTACCAGAGATTGTAAGGCAGTGCTTAGACGTTTTTATAAAAAAGATTGTAAGTTTATAGAAATGAAAGATGTAAAAATTTTAAAAGGATGGTTTTTTTACGCAATTGGAGATATTACCACATCGTGTACTTTAGCTCCCTTAAAAAAATTTTCAAGAACTAGCGTAATTTTTGATGACAAAGATTTTGATGATGAAGGTAAAAAAAGTTTTTGTCGAGGTTATTTTAATGAGATTAAAGAAAAAAATATTTTAAAACAGCTTGAACTTGATGAATTGGGTGATTTATCACCATATCTTATTAAATTAAGTGCACCAGGGTCGTGCTTTGAAGAAATATAATAAATCTCTAATTAAAACAGTGAAACATTAGTAGCATATACCTTACCTCAACACAGAGGATAGGTATGTGTTACTTTTTTAAAAGCAAATTTTATAGTAAATAAATTTCAAATTTGAGCATAATATAAGTATTCGTTATAATTGAATAACGTCACTATAGTATTATGAGGTTAAAAACAATGAACGATGAATTAAATCTAAAACTCTTGGTAAGTAAGCTTCCGAATAATCCCGGTGTTTATATTATGAAAAATTCAAAAGATGAAATTATTTACATTGGTAAGGCTAAAAATTTAAAAAATAGGGTTTCGTCATACTTTATTTCCGATTCCGGTCACAGCAAAAAAGTAATAAAAATGGTAGAAAACATACACCATTTTGACTATATAGTAACCGACAGTGAATTTGAAGCGTTAGTGCTTGAGTGCAGTTTAATAAAAAAATATCAGCCCAAGTACAATATACTTTTAAAAGATGACAAAGGCTACAGCTATATTAAAATAACCAAAGAAGCATGGCCTAAAGTCTTGTATGTAAAGCAAAAAGAAAATGACGGTGCCACTTATATAGGCCCGTACGTAAATGCTTTTTCCGTAAAACAAACCGTAAAAGAGATAGTAAAAATATTTAAACTTCCGACTTGTTTTCGAAATCTTTCAAAAAGATATAAACGACCATGCCTGAACTACTACATAAACAGATGTTCGGCACCGTGTATAGGAGCGATAAGTCATACCAAATATCTTGAAACAATTGATGAAGCTTCAAAATTTGTAAAAAACGGAATTTCGGAAACACTTAAATATCTCAAACAAAAAATGACGGAAGCGTCTGACAGTTTAAACTTTGAATACGCTGCAGAATTAAGAGACAGAATTAAAGCAATAGACGGAATGAAAAATCGTCAAAAGGTAGTTTCAAATAAAATTAAAGACCAAGATGTAGTTGCCGTTGCGTGCGATGATGTCAACGCTTCATTTGAGGTTTTTAGATTTAAAAACGGTGATTTGTACGAAAGTCAAAATTTCATTACGGATTTAGACGGTGATATCAAAAACATGAGAACCGAATTTATAAAAAGATATTACAGTCTTAAAGAATACATTCCGCAGAATATAGTTTTAGACGGAGATATTGAAAATTTTGAACTTATAGTTAAATTTTTGCGTCAAAAGAGTTTGAAAAACATCAATATAATAATTCCCAAAATAGGGGAGAATTTAAAACTTGTAGAGATGTGTAAAAACAACGCCTA
>CABUYS010000023.1 GCA_902495835.1 uncultured Oscillospiraceae bacterium
CAACCTTTTTAAAAATTAATTTTTACCATTTTCTAAAATTTTTATTATTCTGCTGGTTCCGAGTCTTGAGGCTCCCGCTTTGATAAAATCTTCTGCATCGGCTATCGTGCTTATTCCTCCCGCAGCTTTTATTTTAACGTTGTTTCCTACATGCTCTTTAAAAAGAAGAATATCTTCAATTTTTGCTCCTGATTTTGAAAATCCTGTAGATGTTTTTATAAAATCAGCGTTCGCATTAGTTACTATTTTACACATTTCTATTTTTTCTTTTTCTGTAAGCAAACATGTTTCAATAATAACTTTTAATATATTTTTTTCGCATATTTCTTTTATGCTTTTTATCTCATCAAATACAGCTGAATAATTTCCTTCTTTTAATAAACCTATGTTTATTACCATATCAATTTCATCTGCACCGGATTCCAAAGCTTTTGCCGTTTCAAAAATTTTAACAGATTTTTCATTGTAACCATTTGGAAATCCTATAACCGTACATATTTCCAACTTATCTTTAACATATTTTTTGGCTTCTTCAACAAAACAAGGCGGTATACATACTGAAGCGACGCCATATTTTATCCCTTCGTCGCATAAATTTTTTATATCGGCAAATGTAGCCGTGGTAGAAAGTAAAGTATGATCAACCTTGGAAACAATTTCACTTATATCCATTTAATTCACCTTCAATAAAAATATGTTTTTATCTAGCGCCTTTTTCATAAGGAACGCCTGACGCTTTTGGCGCTGAAGAACGTCCAACAAATAAAATCAACATAACAATAGTTAAAACATATGGAATCATAGCTAAAATAGTTGAAGGAACATGTAAATTCTCTCCTCCGAGTATTATGACCAGTGCTTGAGAAAATCCGAATAAAAGACAGGCAAAATAAGTTCCAAAAGGACGCCATTTTCCAAATATAACCGCAGCTAAAGCTATAAATCCCTGTCCGCTTATTGCGGTTGGAGTGAATTGAGAAATAATAGCTAAAGTTACCGTTCCTCCGCCAAGGCCTGCCAAAATTCCCGAAATAATTACACATATATACCTGGATTTATAAACCGAAACACCCAAAGTGTCTACTGCTGCAGGATGTTCTCCCAAAGCACTTATTCTAAGTCCCCACTTGGTTTGATAAAGTACAAACCACGTAACAAGTACAACTGCTAATGCCAAAATAACTGTTACGTCAATGTTTAAACTATTTAAAGGTGTATTTTGAAGACATTGTTGATCTATAATTTTAGGCAGCTTTACAGGAACAGGACGAGTGGTCGTAGCACCCTCAAAAAAGTAACGCGAAAGAAACATAGCTATACCCGGCCCTATCAAATTTATGGCTATTCCGGATACAGTTTGGTCAGCTCTGAACGTAATGGAAGCAACTGCGTGTAAAAGGGCTAGTGCGCCTCCTGCAAGTCCGGCACATATCAATCCCAACCATGCATTTTGAGTAAAATATCCAACCGTTGCTCCTGCCAAAGCACCTATGCTCATCATTCCTTCGATGCCTATGTTAACTATTCCGGCTCTTTCGGATATAACTCCTCCTATGGCAGCCAGTGCCAAGGGAGCAGAATACATAAGAGTTATGGATATAGCTATTAAAATACTATTAAGCATTATGTTTCCCCTCCCTTTCAAGAAATTTATTTACAATTACGGGAATTATTCTTACTAATGCTACAAAAAATACTATTACGCCTATCATAATATTTACTATTTCAGAGGGAGCACCTGTCTTAAACTGAAGTGACTGACCTGCATAGATGAGTCCACTAAACATCAATCCTGCAAATATACATCCTATCGGAGAACTGCCTGCTATTAACGCAACCGACAAACCGTTAAATCCATAATTTTCAAATATAGACAACACATGTATATTGTGCGAAGAAGTTCCTGTAATCGACAATGCTCCTGCTAAACCTGATAACGCTCCTGCTATAATCATCGTGTAAAATATGTTTTTATTAACATTAATTCCGGCATTTTCAGCGGCGTCAGGATTTAAACCCGATGTTCTGAATTCATATCCTTTGCGGGTTTTATATATAACCATCCACATTAAAACCGCCATAACAACAGCTATTAAAAAGTTTAAATTAAAATCGGTTTTTAAGATAATGTCGTTAAGTATGGGATTTTCTTTAAGAAACGCACGTCCCTCTTGAGAAAACTTCCAATCATAAAACAGCAAAGTAAATCCAGAATGATTAATAGGATAAGTTCCATCGCTTTCAGGTTTATGGAAAGCTTGAGAATTTGCTACATAATTACACAAATACAGCAAAATCCAGTTAAGCATTATACTTGTTATTACCTCGTGAATTCCAAAACGAGATTTAAGAAGACCTACAATTCCTCCCACTATAGCTCCTGCCAAAACTCCTGCCAATATAACCAGTGGAATTTGTATAATAGGATGAAAATCAAAAATTATCCCGACAAGCGTTGATGCTATGGTCGATGCTATGTACTGTCCTTCCGCTCCGATATTAAAAAGACCTGATTTAAATGCAAAAGCGACGCTCAAACCCGTCAAGATTATAGGAGTACTTTTGAGAATAACATTAATAATAAACTTTGGACGAGAAAAAATCGCGTTAAACATAACTGCAAGTGATTGAGATGGGCTAAACCCCGTCACAAGCAATATTGCACATGCTACGACGCACCCAAAGAAAACTGCTATACACGTACACATAAAAGGGGTCTTTAAAAATTTAGCAACTTGTTTAGTCATTTTCTTTACCTCCTGCCATCAAAAGACCTATTTTGTGTTCATCGGCATCTTCTTGTGCAAATTCTCCCACTATTGAGCCGTCGTATATTACAGCTATTTTATCGGAAACATCTAAAATTTCATCTAATTCCAACGATATTAAAAGAATTGCTTTTCCCTTATTCCTAAGATTTATGAGAGTTTTATGTACATACTCTATAGCACCTACGTCTAAACCCCTAGTAGGCTGCACGGCAATAAGTAAATCGGGGTCGTTTTCAATCTCTCTTCCTATTACCAATTTCTGTTGATTTCCGCCCGACAATCCCCTGATACGCTTGTATTTGCAATCTGCCGGTCTGATATCATATTGTTCAATAAGTCTTTCGGTAAATTTATCTCTTTCTTCGTAATTCAAGAAGCCATGCTTATGAAAAGGTTCTTTTCTGTATTTTTCCAGTATCGCATTATCGGCAACAGACATTTCCAAAATAGTGCTGTATCTGTGTCTGTCTTCGTGAATAACGGAAATTTTGCTGTCCAATATGTTTCTGGTGCTGGTGTTTTGAATTTCTTTACCGTTAATAATAATTTTTCCATTTTCCGCAAATTTTTTACCTATGATACATTCCAAAAGTTCCTTTTGACCGTTACCGTCCACTCCGGCTAATCCGTATATTTCTCCTCTGCGAAGTGACATGGACAAATTTTTAACTCTTTCTATTCCGCGTTCACATCTCACGCTTAAATTATTAACTTCAAAAACCACTTCTCTCGGAGAAGCTTTTTGTTTATCCACCAATAATTTAACTTTCCTTCCTACCATTTTTTCTGCAAGGCTTTGCTCACTTTCGGACTTGACGTCAACACATCCCATAAGTTTGCCTTTGCGAATGATTGTGCATTCTTTGGCGGATTTTTTTATTTCCTTCAATTTATGTGTGATTATTATTATGGTTTTACCATCTTTTTTAAGATTTTCTATAACTTCAAGAAGTTCGTCGATTTCCTGAGGAGTTAAAACTGCGGTTGGTTCATCCAGAATCAATATATCGGCACCACGATAAAGAGCTTTTAAAATTTCTACTTTTTGCTGCATTCCGACCGATATATTCCTGATTCTTTTTTTCAAATCCACGTTCATTCCGTAACGTTTAATGATTTCAATTACTTTCTTTTTGGCTTTTCTCATATTAATTATGCCAAATCTGTCTGTGGTTTCTTTGCCAAGTATTATATTTTGAAGAACAGTAAATTTTTCAACGAGCATAAAATGCTGGTGAACCATACCTATTCCGTGTGAAATGGCAGAACTTGGATTTTTTATATTAACAGGTTCGCCGTTTAAATAAATCTCTCCGGAATCAGCACCGTAAAGGCCGTATAAAATGTTCATAAGGGTGCTTTTTCCTGCACCGTTTTCACCCAAAATCGCGTGAGTTTCACCTTTTTTCACGTTTAAATCCACTGAATCCAATGCGCAAAATCTACCGAAATACTTAGTTATGCCTTTCATTTGAACAGCATAATCTTTACTAATTTCCAATGTTATCCCCCTTTTAGGCAATAAAATGTTTTATATTTTCATGTCAGGCAAAGATCTCATAAAAGAATTATAGTCCTCTAAAGTTCCCGGAGGAGTTATTTCTTTGTCAGAAATTTTTTTCATAACTGCCTTAGAACTTTCATAAGATTTTTTTGAAATGTTTGGATTGTCTTCAGGAATTCCTACGCAACCTTCCTTTATTCCAAAAGAAAAAGTTTTTCCACCTATATTCTCTCCATTAAGCGCTTTTGTGGAAACAATTTGTATTGCTTTTCCGACATCTTTTATTGCAGAGGTTAAAACATTACTTGGTGCAAGGTAGGACTGGTCCAAATCAGCACCTATTGCAAAATTTCCTGTTTCTTTCGCGGCTTCAATAATTCCTACTCCGGCTCCTCCTGCAGCATGGAAAACAACATCACACTCATCAAACATTTTTATGGCTATAGCTTTTCCTTTTGCGGAATCAGTAAAACTTTCGGCATATTGCACTTTTACGTCAATATTTTTTCCCAATTGTTTTGCACCGTACGCAACACCTGCTCTGTAACCATACTCAAACTGGTCAATTACCATTCCTCTGATTCCTCCGACAAATCCAACAGAATTTGTTTTCGTTGTCAAAGCCGCCAAATATCCTACAATAAATGAAGACTCTTCAGACCTAAATACAACACCTGTGACGTTTTCGGGCGTTTTGTCTCCAAATGAAAAGTCAGCTATTGCATAGTTAAGTTCCGGGTTTGTTTTAGCTGCCAATTCAATTGTATCCGCAAGCTTATATCCTATCCCCCAAATAAGGTCGGTATGTTCGTCCGCAAGTTTATCTATATTAACGGAAAAATCAGAGGTTTGAGGACATTCTACATAACTTACTCTGGAATTTGTTTCTTTCGCAAACTTTTGCATTCCTTCCCACGAAGATTGCTGAAAAGACTGGTCATTAATTCCTCCTCCGTCAGTTATCATAGCGGTAAAAAATCTTTCATCGTTATCCGCTCCCGAGGCAATTTTCTGACCCGTCTTTATACCAAAAAACAAAATTCCCGCAAATATAAAAACAGACAGACTAATCCACAACACCTTTGAAATTATTTTTTTCATAATTTCCTCCAAATTGAAGCTTGTTTCAAGCAAATACTATATAACATGGTTTATTAATATTTATGCAGTTTCATATAATAGGTTTACAACATCGCTATTCACTTACTGTTTCAAGAGCGATTTTAACCATATTGCAAAATCCGGTTTCGCGTTCTTCCGAAGAAAGTGAAAGGCCTCTAAGCGGGCAGTCAGAAACGGTAAGTATACAGAGTGCTTCTTTTCGCGAAGAAGCTGCGTTCATATACAGTGCAGCTGCTTCCATTTCAACAGCCAAAACTCCCATTTTATCCCATTTATGTAATATCTCTAAATCACTGTAAAAAACATCTGTGGAAAAAATATTTCCGACAAAAGGATTTATTCCCAGTTCTTTTGCACAAAGTTCAGCTCTTTTCAACAGATTAAAATTAGCAATGGGTGCAAACATACCGTCTAGCTTATACTGACTTCCATAGTTCGAGTCCGTACAAGCTCCCATTGCTATTATTATATCTTTTAAGTTCACTTTTGAATTTATCGCTCCTGCGCTTCCGATTCTTATTATTTTTTTTACATCATAAAAATTGAAAAGCTCATAAGAATATATTCCCACAGAAGGCATACCCATGCCTCCGCCCATTACAGAAATTTTTTTGCCTTTATATTTACCCGTAAATCCGAGCATGTTTCTTACTTTGTTGAAACATGTGACATCTGTTAAAAAATTTTCCGCAATAAATTTTGCTCGAAGAGGGTCTCCGGGCATAAGAACGGTATCTGCGATTTCATTAATATTAGCTCCTATGTGAGGAGTAGGCACTTGTAACATTTAAAAACGAACCACCTTATTGATATATTTGATATTATTTTATAAAAAATTAAACTTACGCTATACTATGTACTCTAGAAATTGTCATTTTTAACATATTTTGAGTAAAATGTTTATAAATATAACTATTGTCGTTTTTTACTTTATCTTAACTTACTTTTTATAATTGAATTTTAGCATTTTGTCGAGTATTTTGTCAAGAAGTTCAGCAGATTTTTGTATAACAGGGCCTCCGACTACAGCACAAAATAATGTTATTATTCCTACTGTTCCTCCCATAATCCAACCTAAAATCAAAGTTATTATGTCAAGCACAACTTTTATAAGTCGAAATGATTTAGAAGTTTTTTCGCTTATTATAATCGCAAGAGCCGTCCACGGGTCTACACCTATATCTATACTCATATATCCGCCAAGACCTATAAAACAAATCAAACATCCTATAAGCGAAGCTATGAATCTGGGGAGAAATAATTGGGGTACTCCCAAACAATTATAAATCCATATTCCAAAATCTATGAAAGTCCCCAAAACAAATAAATAAATCAAAGTACCCACGTTAATGTATTTACGTTTTATACAAAATACGACAACAACCAAAATTGCATTTAAAATACTTGCAGTAATTCCCACACTCAAACCCGTAGCCTTGCTTAAACCATCATAGAAAACAGTTATCGGGTCTGCTCCGAGCGAAGTTACTATATTTATACCGCAGCCTATTCCAAGCAAAATCAAACTCGCTGCACATATTATAATTTTTCTTACCCACAAAACAGCAGACTTACGTTTTGATTCCTCCATCCTTTATCACCTCTTTTAAAAATGATTTTCCTTTAATTTTTTTATCAATTCCAAGATATTCCAAAACTGTAGCTCCCGTATCGTAAAATCCATTTCTTGTATGAAGATTAATTCCGTTTTTGATATTTTTTCCGTAGATAACCATTGGCGTATATTCCCTGGAATGGTCGGTCGAAGAAGTTGTTGGGTCACATCCGTGATCTGCAGTGATAATCAAAATATCTTCATCGCGAAGTTTAGAACATATCTCTTCGAGTTTTTTATCAAAGAAAGATAAAGCTTCTGCATAACCGTCAACATTGTTTCTGTGTCCGTAAAGCATATCAAAATCCACCAAATTAACGAAACACAAACCTTCAAAATCTCTGTCCATTATTTCTAAAGTTTTGTTTATTCCGTCTTCATTTCCTTTGGTTAGAATTTTTTCGGTAACACCTTTTCCTGCAAAAATATCACTTATTTTTCCAACTGCAATAACATCTTTTCCGCTCTCTTTTATAAAATCAAGAATAGTTTTCTCAGAAGGAGCCAATGCAAAATCATGACGATTTGTCGTGCGTGTATAATTGGGATATTCGCCTGTAAAAGGTCTCGCTATAACTCTTCCCACTGCGTGGTCGCCCTTTAAAATATCTCGGGCAATTTTGCAGTATTCATATAATTTTTCAATCGGAACAACATCTTCATGTGCAGCAATTTGAAATACACTGTCAGCAGAGGTGTAAACTATAAGTTTACCGCTTTCAACACTTTCTTTTCCATAATCTTTTATAACTTCTGTACCCGAGTATGGTTTATTGCAAAGAATATCTCTTCCCGTTTTAAGTTTAAACTCATCGATTACTTCACTCGGAAATCCGTTCGGATATGTCGGCAAAGGTTTTTTTGATTCGATTCCGGCTATTTCCCAGTGACCTATTATTGTGTCTTTGCCCTTAGAAACTTCTTCCATTCTTGCAAATGCTCCTGTGGGATTTTCCTCCGATTCGGCATAATCCATTCCGTCAATATTGAAAAGTCCCATTTTTTTCATGTTTGGCATATTAAAGTTCTTATTATGAAAACAAGCTTTAACTGTATTACTTCCCTTATCTCCGTAATCTGCCGCGTCAGGCATTTCTCCTATTCCTACGCTATCAAGGACTATTAAAAATACTCTTTTCATAAATTTTTCTCCTTTATTGCAAAGTAAGTTGTTCGCAAGTTATTTCTTCGCTTAGTGGAATCTTTCCACCTGCAGGAATATTTCTAGCTCTGTAAATTTTTTCTTCAGTAAATGTTCCCGTAACATATTTTTCTGCTTTTATGAGTTTATGGCCTTTCTTTTGCTTCATAACGGAAACGCCTTGGGTATTTTTTGATTGCTTTAAATTTATCATAGATGAATTGAAAATCAAAATTTTTCCTGAAGATGAAGTAAGAATAAAATCTTGGTCGTTTGTCACATAAAAAGCTCCTATAATATCCTCTTTATCGCTGTAAGCTTTTATGAGCTTTTTACGATTTGTTTTTGTAAAATATGCTTTCATTTCGACTTTGGAAACTTTTCCGCTGCAAAAGAAAAACAACATAAATCCCGAATAATCGTTTGTAACTGCCATATAAACAACTTTTTCATTCTTATCAAAAGAAAGAGAAGCAGGAATATATTCTCCCATAGCACTTGCTTTTGTATCCGAAAAAGTATAACCTTTCGCTTTGTAAACTTGGCATTTATCGGTAAAAAACAATAAATCGGAATGATTTTCTCCTGAAATTTCTTGTGTAATTTCGTCATCACTTTTTAATTTTTGTTCAGAATTCATTTTAAGGGATTGAGGGGTAATTTTCTTAAAATATCCCTCTTTTGTGAGGAAAAATTTCACAGGATAATCAGGAATAACTTCTTGAGCATCGTATTCTTGTGTGTCTTCGGGATATATCAAAAGACTTTTTCTCGGTTTTCCATACTGTTTTGAAACTTCACTGAGCTCTTTAATTATTATTCCGTAAACTTTATTTTTATCTGAAAGAATACTTTCAAGTTCCTCTATTTCTTTAACGAGAATATCTGTTTCATTAGTCCTTTTTAAAATATATTCGCGGTTCAAATGACGAAGCTTTATTTCCGATACGCTTTCGGCTTGAATTTCATCTATTGAAAAACCTTTCATAAGATTCGGAACAACCATGGATTCTTCTTCGGTTTTTCTGATAATGTCAATTGCTTTATCTATATCAAGCAAAATTTTTGCAAGACCTCTTAAAATATGAAGTTTGGATTTCTTTTTTTCCAAATCAAAATTTGTTCTTCTTCTTATGCATTCTTCTCTGAATGCCAGCCATTCTTCAAGTATTTCCCTTACTCCCATAACTTTTGGAGTTTTACCGACCAAAATATTAAAATTGCAGGAAAAAGTATCTTCAAGAGGAGTCAGCTTAAAAAGTTTAGCCATTAATTTATCAGGGTCAATGCCTCGTTTAAGGTCAATCGTAATTTTAAGTCCGTCAAGACCCGTTTCATCTCGAATATCCGAAATCTCGCGAATTTTTCCCAATTTAACAAGTTCCGCTATTTTTTCAATTATAACTTCGCTAGTTGTAGTGGGAGGAATGTTTATTATATCTATACAATTGTATTTTTTGTCGTACCGATAACGAGAGCGTACTTTTATTCCGCCTCGTCCCGTTTTGTAGATGGTTTCTATTTTTTCTTTATCGTATATTATTTCCCCCGCACCCGGAAAATCCGGAGCTATTAAAGTTTCGGAAATATCACATTCGTGATTTTTTATATAAGCAATAGCAGTATCGCAAACTTCTTTAAGATTAAAAGGACAAATCGAGCTTGCCATTCCTACCGCTATTCCTGTGTTTGAATTTACGAGAACCGATGGAAAAGTACAAGGCAGCAGTGAAGGTTCTTCAAGAGTATTGTCATAATTCGGAACAAAGTCCACTGTATCTTTGTCTATATCTTTAAAGAGTTCTTTGCAAATGGCTTCAAGTTTTGCTTCGGTGTATCTCGAAGCAGCACACGCCATATCACGTGAATAAAATTTTCCGAAATTTCCTTTAGAATCAACATAAGGGTACAAAAGTGCTTCATATCCGCGGCTCATACGAACCATTGTGTCGTAAATTGCACTGTCTCCGTGAGGATTGAGCTTCATGGTTTGACCCACTATATTAGCAGATTTTGTTCTGTTGCTTCCAAGCAAACCCATTTTATACATGGTAAAAAGAAGTTTTCTGTGAGACGGTTTAAATCCGTCAATTTCAGGAATCGCACGTGACATTATTACACTCATCGCATACGGCATATAGTTTTTTTCCAATGTTTCCGCTATTTTTTCCTCAATAACTTCTCCCGCGTTATATATAAATCCGTTGACGTTAGAATTTTGTTTATTTGAGCTTTCTTTAATTCTTTTTTTAGATGCCACAGTAATCTCCCCCCTAACTTACATCCAAATTATCAACGTAGCGATAACCGTTTTCTATTATATATTCTTTTCTTCCCGAAAGATCATCACCGAGAAGAATATCAAACATTTCCGAAGTCTTGCGAGCGTCTTCGGGCATAACTTTTATAAGTCTTCGCGAATTAGGATTCATTGTTGTAAAATTCATCATATCAGGTTCGTTTTCTCCCAAACCTTTTGAACGCTGGATTGTGTATTTTTCCGCTCCGATTTTTTTAATAAATTCATCTTTTTCGGATTCGTTATAAGCAAAATAAGTTTCGCTTTTAGTATTTATTTCATATAAAGGCGACTCGGCAATAAAAACTTTATGTGCTTCTATAAGTTTTGGTGTAAGTCTATAAAGCATTGTAAGAAGAAGCGTCCTTATCTGAAATCCGTCAACATCTGCATCGGTGCAAATGATAATTTTATTCCATTTAAGAGCATTTATATTAAAAGAGGACAAATCTTTGGCTGTTTTTGAAGTCCTGACTTCAACTCCGCATCCAAGAACTCTTATAAGATCCGTTATAATCTCGCTCTTAAATATACGATTATAGTCAGCTTTAAGACAGTTAAGTATCTTGCCTCTTATCGGTATAATTGCTTGAAAATCCGGGTTTCTTGCCTGTTTACAAGCTCCTAAAGCCGAATCGCCTTCTACGATAAACAACTCTCGTACATTTATGTCTTTACTTCTGCAATCAACAAATTTTGCAACTCTGCTAGCCATATCCATGCTATTTGTAAGCTTTTTCTTTAGGTTAAGCCTAGTTTTTTCGGCATCTTCTCTGCTGCGTTTATTAATAAGCACTTGGTTACATATTTTATCAGCGTCGTTTGGGTTTTCAATAAAGTATATTTCCAAATTCTTTTTAAGCATTTCTGTAATGGCTTCTTGAATTCCCTTATTGGTTATTGATTTTTTGGTCTGATTTTCATAAGAAGTCATAGTAGAAAATGAAGAAATAATAACCGTTAGAGAATCTTCTATATCCGAAAAACTTATTTTACTTTCGTTTTTGGTATATTTTCCGCTATGCTTTAAATAAGAATCTATCTGGGAAGTAAATGCACTTCTGACAGCTCTTTCGGGAGCTCCGCCGTGCTCAAGAAAACTCGAATTGTGATAATATTCAGCAGTATGAAATTTATTTGAAAAAGAAATTGCAACTTCAGCTTTCAATTTGTAATAAGGTTTATCTTCCCTGTCTCTAACTTTTGTCTCTAAATTCCAAGTCTGTATCGGAGTTAAAGATTCATCTTGAAGAAGTTCCGAAGCATAATCCGTTATTCCATTTTGATAAATAAACTCTTTTTCCGTAAATTCCAAATTATCGTTTTGGTATCTTAGCAAAAACTTGATTCCCGAATTTACCACGGCCTGACGCTTTAAAACATCTGCAAAATATTCATATGGTATATCTATATCCGTAAAAACAGACAAATCCGGTTTCCATTTTATTTTTGAACCGGTGTCTTTACGACTGTACGGCTCTTTGTGAAGACCGCCGATATTTTCGCCTTTTTCAAAATGAAGAGTATAAATAAATCCGTCACGTTTTATCTCAACATCCATGTACTCTGAAGCGTACTGAGTTGAACAAAGTCCGAGTCCGTTCAAGCCAAGCGAATATTCATAGTTTTGCTGATTTACATTATTATATTTTCCGCCTGCGTAAAGTTCGCAAAAAAGAAGCTCCCAGTTAAACTTTTCTTCTTTAGAATTATAGTCAACCGGGATTCCCCGCCCTTTATCTTCTATTTGTACGGAATTATCTTTATACCTAGTTACTTTTATAACATTTCCGTGACCTTCTCTTGCCTCGTCTATTGAGTTAGAAAGTATTTCAAAAACCGAGTGCTCGCATCCCTCTATTCCGTCGGAACCAAAAATAACTCCCGGTCTTTTTCTTACTCTGTCGGCACCTTTTAGAGAAGATATACTTTCATTATTATATTTATTTTTAGCCAAAATTATATCTCCCTTTGTATTTACAAATTTATTTCAAAGTTAAAAAACATAAAAACATTATACATCACAAAAAACAAAGGGTCAAACAGCTTTTATTTCCAAAATAAACATAATTATTTTTCAGACATTTTTGAATACATTTTTTGATTAAGTCAGCATTGCTTTGTCAGAGATCTGTTTGCTACATCTAAAATCTGTAGCTTCCTTTGTACAGGTTTTGATTTGTATTTTTAGTTTAAACTACAGAGAATTTGATTTTATAATAAAAATCATTATTTTGTGAAATATTCACATTAAATTTTACTTGCATATCGGATTATAGTTCTATACGATATAAGTATAGAAATTAATGTCTTATAGTAAATTTTATAATGAGGTGATTATTATGAAAAATAGCGAAGAAAAAATTAAGGAATTTTTCAGTAGTGAAGAAAACATCAAAAAGCTTATGAGCAATGAAGAATTCATGAACAAAATTTCAGACGGTGTAGTAGATGCAAAAACTTATCAATCTGAATTTAAAAAGTTGGGACTTGATTTAACCGATGAAGAAGCAGATCAAGCCGTGGGAATTACAAATAAACTTGTGGATATTTCTCCTGAAAAACTAGAAGAAATCTCGCTTGAAAATATAGCAGCAGGCGGACATAATTATGGTGGCAAAACGGCTTGCCTTAGACTAATTGCGAGTTTATCAGGATTAGTCACTGCATTCGCCTCCATTGCCTGCAATGTTAAATCTAAAAAATATGAGAAAAGCGGTAATATGAAAAAAGCCTTGGAATATGCAAAAAAGAGTCGAAATTTAGGAATAGCATCAGCGAATATGCTTCCAGTATCGCTTCTGATGACAACATTTTAAGGCTTAAATTCTTTAAGCACAGTGATACATTAAGGATAATATCAACATGGGTGACATTAGCAGGATTTTCAGTAGCTGCACTGGAGTTACCCGTTGAACTTATAATTTCCATGGGCCCTTCTTTAACAGCAAAAACCTTCATAAGAGAATTTAATAAACCCTTTATAATTTTTCGTAATTTAGAAACTTAAAAAGAATCTATTTAAATTTATAATGAGGTGATTATTATGAAAAATAGCGAAGAAAAAATTAAGGAATTTTTCAGTAGTGAAGAAAAAATCAGAAAGCTTATGAGCAACGAAGAATTCATGAACAAAATTTCAGACGGTGTAGTAGATGCAAAAACTTATCAATCTGAATTTAAAAAGTTGGGACTTAATTTAACCGATGAAGAAGCAGATCAAGCCGTGGAAATCACGAACAAACTTGTAACTACTCCTCCCGAGGAGCTAAAAGAAACCTCCCTCGAAAATGTTACCGGTGGTGGGATTAGTCAGAAAGCGGGTATTTCCATTTTGGGAACACTCGCTGCGGGAGGATTAGCCGGTGCTGCTGCTTCAATTGCATGTTATGTTAAATCCAGAAATATGAAGAAAAGCGGTAATACAGAAAAGGCTTCAAAATATAAGACTATAAGTGCATTATTAGTGGGATTGTCCGTAGCTTCACTGGAATTTCCTACCCTCGTCGCAATTTGGGAGGCTTTTTGTGATTAACACAAAAAATTTGAAATTTTATGATTTAAATTTTGAAACTATTTATAGCAAAACCCGTCAAGCTTACTCAAATAATTAAAATCAAAAATAATGGCATATTTTAGAGTGTGCTTAACGATAATTTTCATATAGTTTTGTCTTATTTTTTGATATTAATATTCTTTATGTGTTATTTTTTATAAACAGACAGTTTTATTTTTAATTTACAAAATTATATTTACCGCTCGAACTTCTAAAACTCATTCAGTAGTCGAGTGGTTTTTTATACATAAAAAACAATCTCTCTGAAATCAGAGAGATTTAAAAACAAGCATTATATTATTTATTTGGCCATCATTCTCATAATTTGTTCAACTATAAATACAACAGCACTCGATGAAAGTGTAACGACTATTAAACTTTGACCGAAATACGCAATAGCTATAGCTGCAATCGCTCCTATCGTTGCTGAAACAACGCTTGAGGTTGATTTGAAAACCTCAGGGAATGTCATAGAAGTAAGAACCGCATAAGGAATATATGCCAAAAAGGAGTTTAAAAACTTATTTTTGATTTTGCTTTTAAAAAACAGTAACGGAACAACTCTGAACATCATCATTACTGCTGCCATACCGAAAATGGCATATAAAAATTGTTGACTACTCATTGACAGTTTCCTCCGCTTCTTCCTCTACCGGAAATGCTACTGCACCTATCAGCGATGTTACAACAGCACAAATTATAATCGTCCATCCGGAAGTAAGATTTGCCTTTATGAAAGGAATGCATTCAAGAACAAAACTTAAAACCAAAGCTATCAAAACTACAAACAAAACCGGTTTGGATTCTTTTGCCGCAGGAACAATTATTGCTATAAACATTGCACAGAGCATTATTCCCAAAGCAGAAACCACAGACGCAGGAAGTAAACTCGTGAAACATGCTCCAAGTGTATTTCCCACAATAAATCCTATGTAAGGAACGGTAGCAAGGCCGAAAAGATAAGACGAATTAAGTAACCCTTTTTGCTGCATCGCCACACCGAAAATTTCGTCTGTATTAAAAAGTCCGAAACCTATTCTCTGAAGCGTACCCATACTCTCGTCAAATTTTTGAGCGATAGATACCGAGAACAATATGTACCTGCAGTTCATAACAAAAAGCGTTATGATGTACATCATTATGGCTGTTTCTCCACCCACGAACAAGTTAAGTCCTGCAGCCTGACCTGAGCCCGTATACATAAGCAAACTCATTATTTCGGACATTCCGAAACTAAGTCCAGCCTTTGCCGCCGATATGCCGCATGCCATCGATACCGGAATATATCCAAGACCTATCGGTATGCCATCTTTGAAGCCTTGCATATACCCTTTCTTTTTTACAGTACTAGTCTCTCCCAATAATCATCACACCTCTTAATGTCACCAAAATATGGTAAACGTAATATAAATTAATATCCGTAATTATAATATTATAACTTAAAAAAAAAAACAACTGTTTAAAACAAAAAAATATCAACATTTAAAAATTTAATGCTTATATTGTTCTTACAAGTGAATCACATTGACAAAAAGAATCAGAAAATATACAATAAAATATTGTGTTTATATCACATCAAAAAATTTAAGGAGCAAAAATAATGGACTGTATATTCTGTAAAATAGCCGCTAAAGAGGTACCCTCTGAAATAATATATGAAGATGAAAAAGTTTTGGTGTTTAAAGATTTAGAACCCAAAGCACCTGTTCATGTCCTTGTAATTCCAAAAACTCACATCTCTTCAGTAATGGAAATAAATGAAGAAAACTCTGAAATAATTTCGCATATTTTTAAAGTCATAAAAAAACTTAGCTCAAAACTAGATCTTCAAAACGGATTTCGTGTTATAAACAACTGTGGAAAATACGGAGGACAAACGGTAAATCATATTCATTTTCATGTATTGGGCGGACAACAGTTAGAGTGGAATCCGAGTTAAAATTCATTTTATTGAAGGAGTTTAGTAATGAATCAAAATAATACTTTTCAAATTGAAGTTGCAGGATGTAAGAGATATCTTCCTGTTTGCCAAGTAAACGAGCATATAAGTATAGCCGCTTTTATAATGTTCGGTGACGTGGAAATAACCGAAAAATGCGCTACAGAACTTCTTAAAATTTGCCCTGACTTCGACGTATTGGTAACAGCAGAAAGCAAAGGTATTCCTCTTTGCTATGAAATGGCTCGTCAAAGTCGAAAAGATTATATCGTTGCACGAAAATCTCAAAAAATTTATATGGACAACTCTATTTGCGTAGATGTAAAATCAATAACCACCGCAGAGGTTCAAAGGCTTTATCTTTCTGAATCTGATTCAAAATCAATAGAAAACAAAAATATTTTGATAGTAGACGACGTCATAAGCACAGGAAATTCCATTTCAGCAACTGAAGAACTTGTCAGAAAAGCAAAAGGAAACATTGCAGGAAAAGCTTGTGTATTCGCCGAAGGAAGTGCCGCAAACAG
>CABUYS010000024.1 GCA_902495835.1 uncultured Oscillospiraceae bacterium
AGGGCAACTTTCTAAAACACAAACTATTATACAAAATTTAAATGGACGAGGAGCCAGCACTCGAACCTGCGGCATCTTGGTCCCAAACCAAGCACTCTACCATCTGAGCTACACCTCGATACTACTTAATTATAATGTTTTATTCAAAATTGTCAACTGATAAACGAAATAAATTTTGATAAACGCAGCTTTTTAATGTATTATATACTATGTTTTTAGACAAATTTCGGGAGGACATTAACTTGCTGCAACTTATTCTTGGAAAAAGCGGAACAGGAAAATCAAATAAACTTGTTCAAATCATGAAAGAAAAAATGAAATTAAATCAAAAAATAATACTTATAGTTCCGGAGCAAAGTTCGTTCGGAAACGAACAAAAAATGTTAAAGGTTTTCGGAGACAGGGATTTCAACAAAATTGAAGTATTAAGTTTTTCACGGCTTTATGATTTTGTATCCACACATTTGAGTATACCTTCTTTAACGCCGCCCGAAGACATATTCAAAATTGTAAATATGAACTGTGCAATTGAAAAAATCAAGTCAAAATTAAGTCTATACAAAAAAAATTCCGCAGATATAGCCGTAGCAGAACTAATGCTTAAAACAATCAAAGAATTCAAGACGCATAAAATAAAATTTGACGACTTAAGCAAAATACAACAACTTACTTCCAAGGATAATTTAAAACAAAAAATATCGGAAATAAAGCTTATAATAGAATCTTATGAAAAACTTGTAAATTCAGGCTTTGAAGATTCTCTTGATAACTTAAATCAACTTGAATCAGTCATAAAGCAAAACAATGTGTTTGGAGATTACAATATATTTTTTGATGAGTTCAGCAGTTTTACTCCTCAACAGTTCAGCATATTGGAAATAATATTAAAGCAGTGCAAAAATGCTTACATGGCGTTTTGCTGCGACAATTTTAAAAACAAAAGTAACGAAAAAGATTTATTTTTCAATATTTATCAAACAATTCAAAAAATTAAAAAGGCTGCAAAATTGCAAAACACAGAAATTTTAGAACCTATTTTTTTAGAAAATTGTTCAAAGCAAAAAAAATCAGATATACATATTTTACAGCAAAATATATTCTGTGCGAAAAAAATCATTTCTGAAGCGATTCCTGACAACATAAAAATTTACAATGCTTTGAATCAATTTGAAGAATGCGAATTCATCGCAAAAAATATAATCAAACTTATAATAACGGAAAATTATAAATTCAAAGATTTTGCGGTAATAGTCAGAAATGTGGACAGTTACAAAAACATATTAAAAAATATTTTTAAAAAATATGATATTCCGTATTTTTTAAATTCACCTGATACAATTTTCCACAAAAGCATAATGAATTTAATATTTTCAGCCTTAGATGTCGTTAATTCGGGGTTTGATTCTCAGGAAATTTTTCGTTTCCTTAAATCAGGACTCATAAATCTATCAACAGAAGATATATCTTTGGTTGAAAATTATATATTTCTCTGGAACATTAACGGATTTGACTGGTTTGATGATTTTACTCTGCATCCCGATGGGTTTGAAAAATCTTGGGACGAAGAAAGTGAGGAAAAGTTAAAATTAATAAATGAACTGAGAGAAAAAATAATATCTCCGTTAAAAAATTTCTACGAAAAAACTAAACAAGCCACCGCAAAAAAAATATCCAAATCCATTTATGAGCTCATAATGCAAACAAACGCTTCCGAATCACTGAGGGCTCTTTGCAAAAATTTAATTAAAAACGAAAAAATTACAGAAGCAGAACACGAAGCCAAAGCCTGGGACTGTGCAATGGATATGCTGGGGAAAATTTCGGATATATTTCAAGATACAAAAATTTCCACAAAAAGATATACCGATATACTACGTTCCGTTGCAGGTTCAATCAACATTTCATCTATACCGCAAAGTCTTGACAGCGTGGTTATAGGTGCTGCAGATACTATACGTTTATCGGATTCTAAGATAGTATTTATAGCGGGAGCAGTTAACGGAGAATTTCCAAAAGTTCCGGATTCGTCCGAAATATTTACCAAACAAGAAATAGACCACATTGCTTCTTTGGGAATGGAATTTATGGACAGTGCAAAAACATTTCTTATACAAGAAAGATTTTTGGCTTACATGGTTATTTCAAACTCCTCTCATAAATTGTTTGTAAGCTGGCCTTCGTCTAATTTTTCGGGTAAAGGTAAGCTTCCGTCGGAAATCATAAAAGAAATAAAAGATGTTTTCCCAAAAATAAAAATTATGAATCGTTACAGTTTCACACCCGAAGAATCTGTGTGGAAAGAAAAACCTTCATTTGAAATGCTTGCTCAAAATTTTAAAAACAACTCGTCTTTTTCAAACGAACTTAAAAAATATTATCTTGAAAGTGATTCTTACAAAAAAAAATATAAATCTTTAGAACAAATATTTCTAAACAAACCACTGAATTTTAACGACCCTCAAAAAGCAAAAAATTTCTTTGGAAAAAACATTAAACTTTCTGCGTCTCAAATAGAAAAATACTATACTTGCAGATTCGGATATTTTTGCGAATATGCTTTAAAAGCCAAACCTCAAAAAAAAGCAAGGTTCGGTGCTATAGAATACGGAAATATTATTCACTTTACTCTTGAAAAGTTATTTAAAAAATATCCTCAGCACAAAATAGTATCCACCCCGATTGACGAAATAAAAGCAGAAATAAAGTTCATTACAAAAAACTACGTAGAAAAAAATTTGGGAGGTTTTTCAAACAAACCTCAAAGATTTGTCCACGGAATAAAAAAGCTAAACTCTTCGCTTATGTTTTTGACCGAGTATCTTATAAAAGAATTTGAACAAAGCTCTTTTACTCTTTCTGACCTTGAACTTGAAATATCCGAAAAAGGACAAATTCCTCCCTTAAAAATAAAAACACCAAACGGAAGCGTTATTACAATTGAGGGGAAAATCGACAGAGTAGACACAATGCAATCCGAAAAAGGAACTTTCGTGAGAATTATAGACTACAAAACAGGAATTAAAGAATTTAAACTTTCTGACCTTTTATACGGACTAAACATGCAAATGCTTATATATCTTACGGCAGTTACAAAAAACGGAATTCACAAATACGGGAAAATAATCCCCGCGGGAATGCTCTATTTTACCGCTCTGAAACCCGTTGTCGAAGCTCTGGAAAAAGAAAATAAAGACGCGGCAATTGCAAAAATTTTTAAAAAACTTTGCATGAACGGACTGCTTTTAAACGACGCGGAATCAATTACAGGCATGGAAAAGGACGGAAAAGGAATATTCATTCCGGCTGAAATTAAAAACGGAGAAATTAAAAAATCTCAGTCTGCAATAAATTTAACTGAATTTAAATCAATATCAGATTACTCGGTTAATTTGATAATCGAAATGGCTACGTGCCTTCAAAAAGGAGAAGTATCCGCAAAACCTATTTTTAAAAATTACAGTGCTTGCGACAGATGCAATTATTTCCCGATTTGTTGCTACGAAAGCGATACATTTTGCAAAATACCCACAAATATTTTAAACAAAAAAGCTTTGGAAAAAATAATCGAAAAGGACGAATAATTATATGAGCAGAGCATGGACTCCTGACCAAAACAACGCCATAAATGCCGTCGGCGGAAGCATACTTGTTTCCGCAGCGGCAGGTTCGGGAAAAACTTCGGTATTGGTTGAAAGAGTAATAAACCAAATAACCGACCCTTTAAACCCGACAAACATAGATAAATTTTTAATCGTAACCTTTACAAAAGCAGCCGCTCAAGAAATGAAAAATCGTATTTCTTCAAGGCTTTCGGAAATGATAACAAAAAATCCTGAAAATATAAATCTTCAAAACCAGCAAATGATGCTTAAATATTCATCAATCGGCACTATTCACAGCTTTTGCAACAGCATTGTAAAAGAAAATTTTTACAAACTCGGAATATCCCCGAAATTCAGAATTGCCGACGAAAGTGAAATTTCTATAATTAAAGAAAAAGCAATTGAAAAAACTCTTGACTATTTTTACGAACTGGAAAATCCCGATTTTATATATGTTTCTGATCTTTTCGGAAGCGAAAAGGATGATAAATCGCTCGCTTTGATTATTAATCAAGTTTATGATTTTACTCGTTCTCTTCCTTTCCCCGAAAAATGGATGAACGAAGTTTATGAAATGTATAAAAACACTTCGTCCGTAAAAGATTCTCCGTGGGGAAAAATTGCATTGAATGCTGCAAAAAAATCTTTGAAATCCGTCCAAAAAATAATTTCGGACACAATAGACATATCAAATACGAATGAAAGTATTAAAAAGTCTTACGGCGAAGCTTTGGAAAAAGATTTTTCGGAAATAAATTCAATTATAAATTGTTTGGAATCAAGCACTTGGGATGAAATTTCGCAAAAAATAAGCAATTTTTCTTTTTCCAAATTCAAACCTTTGAAAGCACAAAACTGTCAATTTGAAAAAAACATTATATCCGAAAAACGAAAGTATGTTAAAAGTGTTATTGAAAATTTGCAAAAATATTTTGTGTTTTCCGAAATAAGCACTCTCGAAACTGTTGAAAAATTCAAAATTATTTCAAAAACACTGTTTGATATTACCAAGCGATTTGATGAAGAAATAAATTCTTTAAAAGCTATTAGAAACATAGCGGATTACAGTGACCTTGAACACTGGACTGTTAAACTTTTATCGGAAGAATCAGAGAGCGAAATTAAACCCAGCAGTATAGCTTGTGAAATTTCAAACAGATATTCCGAAATAATGGTAGACGAGTATCAAGACATTAATGAGATTCAAAATACTATCTTTAAACTTATAAATAACAACAATAAAATGTTTTGCGTCGGTGATGTGAAACAAAGCATATATAAATTCCGTCATTCAAAACCTCAAATATTTCTTAAAAGAAAAGACAGTTATCCGCTTTATTCAAAAGAAAATAATATTTATCCAGCAAAAATTATTCTGGGTAAAAATTTCAGAAGTAGCGAAAAAATTATTGAAAGTATAAACTTTGTTTTCAAAAATATTATGTCAAAAGACGTCGGAGAAATTGAATACAATAGCGAAGAACAGCTCATACCGGGAAAAGTTTCGGAGGAAAATTCAGACGCAGGCGTTAGTTTTACAATAATAGACGTATCCGAATCAGAGGAAAACTCAGACATACTTGAAGCTTCCCATATTGCCGAAACCATAACGGAAATGATATATAAAAAATATAAAATTTACGAAAACGGAACCGAAAGACCCGTTACTTATGGAGATTTTTGTATTTTACTCAGAAGTTCAAATGCTCATGCACATATTTATGCTCACGAACTTTTTAAACAAGGTATACCTTCGTGGTCGGAAACGAATGAAAAATTTCTTGAAACTTCTGAAATTTCCAATATAATTTCAATACTTCAAGTAATCGACAATCCGGTTCAGGATATTCCTCTCATATCTTCAATGATAAGTCCTATTTTTGGTTTTTCGGTTGACGAATTGGCAGAAATAAGACTTCTGGATAAAAATTCATCTTTTTATTTCACGGTAAAAAAAGCTGCCGACAACGGAAATAAAAAATGTTTGGAATTTTTAAACAAAATAAATTACTGGAGACAACTGGCTTGTACCCTTCCCTGCGAATCTTTAATACAGTCCATATACGACGAAACCGATTATCCTGCAATGTGCCTTGCTCAAAACAACGGAAACATAAAAAAAGCTAATCTTGATATTTTTGCTCAGTATGCCGAAAAGTTTGAATCCCAGTATCACAAGGGTTTGAGCGGATTTTTAAATTACATAGAAAGTTTAAAACAAAAAAAATCAGATTTGCAGCCTGCTTCAATATCATCAGAACACGAAAACACAGTAAAAATAATGAGTATACACAAATCAAAAGGCCTTGAATTTCCCGTATGTATAGTCGCAGGTTGCGGTAAAAAATTTAATCTCGATACCGGAAAAGTTATAATAAACCCTGAATATGGACTAGCTATGAAGTTAAAAAATGATGAAGGTACGCTTCAGTTTGACAATTTAATAAGACGTTCCGTGTTTTCACAAAATCAAAGCGAAGACATCTCCGAAGAAATGAGAATATTATACGTCGCACTTACCCGAGCAAAACAAAAGCTTATTTTAATAGCTTCTTTGAAAGAGCCCCAAAAAACAGTTGAAAAAAATTTGATATTAACTCAAAACAATGAAATTATATCAAGTCAAACAGTAAAAAACTCGACTTCATTTGCGTCATGGATTATTTTATGCATTTGCCAAAGCAGCATGAGAAATAAATTTTGCAGTTTAATGAATCTTGAAGAATATGTTTCTGAAAAAAATTCTTATGATTCTTTAAAATGGGATATAAATCTAATTTCGCCAAAAGAAGAGGAATTTGAAAATGACAATTTTGACAATTCGGACTTTTGCGAAAATACTATAACTTCAAATGAAAATTACGATTCAAAATGGAGAGAAATAATAAATCAAAGATTTCATTTCAGTTACCCAAATAAAAAATTTATTAATCTTCCTCTTAAAATATCCGCTTCAATGATGAACCAAAGTGGCGATGCGGAGCAATATATAGCAAATTCTCAGCCGTCTTTTGCGTCTGAAAAAAATTTTACCCCTGCAGAACGAGGGACAGCTTTGCATAAATTTATGTGCTTTGCAAATTTTAAAAATGCCAAAACAAACGGCGTGAAAAACGAACTCGATTATTTATTAAAAAAAGGATTTTTAAATTCCAGAGAAGCAAACGTTTTGGACATAAATAAAATTAAAAAATTTATGGATTCTGACTTAATGCAAAGAATACTAAATAGTCCAAAAGCAATTCGCGAACAAAGATTTTCGGTTAAAGTGCCTCCCGAATTTTTATCAAAAGAAATTGTGCGTGAAAATAATTGCGATAATTTCATTGTAATGCAAGGAGCAATCGACTGTGCTTTCCTAGAAAACGATGAATACATAATAGTTGATTACAAAACCGACAAAACCGAAAATATAAAAGAGTTATATGAAAAATATTCTACACAATTAAAATTATACAAGTATGCTCTTGAAAAAATTTCTCCGTATAAAGTCAAAGAACTTGCGATTTATTCGTTTTATTTAGGAAAAACATTTTCAGAAATGCAATAAAAATATATCTTTACTTTAAAAAATCAAGTATTTGTAAAAAATAATAATCGCCTTAGCATTAAGTTTTTACACTTAGTAATTAAACTCCTTATGCTTTGTTACTCTGTCTTTGTATATGGTGGTAGACCTTATGTTCCTCCATTTAATTTTACAGTTATCCAATTCAATATAAGAACTGCTACTTCCTTTAAATTTTCCTATTATATGCTCGCCTGTATTTAATATAATTAAAACTCTTTTTCCTTGTTTAAATCCATGATGTATCATTTTTTAGGCTCCGATTATATTTTTTGTAAATATATTTAAAAATAGGAACTCTTTAATACACAATGAGTTCCTTATAATTACTAATTATATAATATTTTTAACCTAAAATCAAAATTTCCACCGTTAAATGCTTTATTATTGTGAATAATCCAATATTTCTTAGAAAAATTCCTATATAATTACATCTTACAAGTCAACAAAATTACTACCTCGAGATGATAATTTATAAAGTGAAAGCAACAGTACTTCAAATCAAAAAATATTTTATACAAGGCACTAAAAAATGACTTTAAAAAAATAAAAATTTATTAAGACACAAAAAACACAACTATGAAAAGTCAAATTCTAACGTAAAATTTCCAAAAAACCTTTAATTGACAAAGAACAAGCAAATGGAGCAAAATAGATGCAATAATACACACGAGAAATTACGACAATAAACCGAAAGTTTTCAAACTGTCCTTATATTTCTTTGACATACAATCGGTCTGTTTCATTATCATAATTAATAATATCTTTGAGATAACGATATCCATACTTTTCATATAATCCTACATGTATTGACGGGATATATGTTCTGTCAAATCCATTTTCCTTTGCGTACTCGTTAGCAAAGGAAATCAGCTTTTCGCTAATCCTATGTCCACGAAAATTTTCTGTCACAAATATACCCGATATCCATGGATATATTTCAGGTAACGGATAATAATCTTCTTTTCTGATGTAAGCCATTCCTACAATTTGACCATTTACTATTGCTACAAACGGAGTTTCCCAATCCGTGAATGTCCATGACCTAAGTTCACTTAACATATGGTCTTTTACATCTTCCCATGAAAAATTTTCAACAAAACAGATAAGATCATCTGCTAAAACTGCTCCTCTTTCTACTTTTTTTATTTCCAGTGTATCCATACAAATAAACAGCCTCCCAAATTCTGATTTGTTAAACTCATCATATCACAAAATTGAGAAATTTTTCTCTTATGCATTAAATAAAACAAAACACCTTACGCCTGCAGGCACTTTACATACCGCAGGCGTATTTCGTTTGCAAAGAAAGTTTCATAAGTGATTTCTTTCGTATTACAATTTGTTTTACAGTGCATAGAACAAGTCAGTATTTGGAACATTTGCAGTTAAGGGTTAATGCTTAAATTTTTAGTCTATTATCTCAAAATCAAACGATTTCCATCCATATTCATTATGTTCTTTTTTATTATCTTCAAGAACTCTATGCATAATATCTATATCATGTTCGAATTTTTCGGGTAGAGTTGATTCACCTAATATCTCAACTTTATCAGCATCGCATTCGCTCCATAGCAAATCCCAGAAAGCATCCCAATTTCGTCCATACCATTCTGGAAAATTGAATGCTTCTCTAATTCTTTCATGAATTTCGCCTAGATATTTACATCCTGTCAAATCTAACTTTATTATTTTTTTCTCGCTCATATTAAAATCTCCTTAAATTATTTCATAAAATGTTGAATAGTGATCATATGTTACGAATATTAATCCATCATTTGACCACAGCAGTCTATGCTTATTTCTTTTGCCTTCATAATAGTTTATGTCAGCCTCATACCATACTCTTCCAATAATTTGAGGTAAGTGATCATTTCTATTTCTGTATATGCCGCCAGTAATCATTTTATTTGGAGCAAACTTCTTAGGTGATTTACTTGGCTTCCATCCTAAATTACTAATTTCTTCCTTTGAAATATAATAATCTGGTAGTCTTCCTATATATTTCAAAAAGAAATCCGCACCGTTTTTTCCATCTTTTGTTGCATTACCGGAAATAACTGCTTTCAGTGGTAATAATTTACATCTGCACCTCGGATGAAGCGGCGGTTCTTCAAAACTCATATCTTCCATAGAATAAATTTTACCGTTCAAATCCAAACATTCCAGACAAGTGGTAAAACCTATATGCGTTATCCAATGTTTCCAATTCTCACTTTTCGTTGTCGGTGGACTATAAGTATCGAGTAAACCTTTAGTAATAGATATTGCGTCTTTTTCGGTTATTACGTAACCATAAGCTTTTTTAAAGTACATGTTAATTTTCAACCTCCATTATGTTAAGGAAAAATTCCTTTCATAATAATAGAGAAAAACTAATATAATTTGATTTCTTTAGAACAATTATAACAAAATTTTATCACAAATAAAAAATCCAATTACATAGTAATCAAATGAATACAATATTGGTGCGAAAAACCAATAGAAACTTGAGAAAACTCAGTAACAATAAGGAATTAAGCCAACTAAAATGTTTACAAAAAACAAGCCAAATACAGCATGATTAAAACCGCTATTTAAATTATTTAAGAATTATCATATAATAATAGTATTAAAATATATTTCGAGGTGATTTATATGGTAATAAAATCTTCTACTACACTCAGAAACAACTATAATCTTATTTCAAATTTAGCACATGAAATGGACGACCCGATTTATATCACTAAAAATGGTGAGGGAGATTTGGTCGTTATGAGTATGGAATCTTTTGAAAAACGTGAAGAACTGCTAAAACTCAGAAATAAAATTATGATAGCAGAAAATGAACGTTTATCAGAGAAACAAAGTGTTTCATTCGATAAAGTAAAACAAAGGTTAGCGGTAAAGTTTAATGAAGAAATACGAAATTGAATTTTTACCGTCAGCATGGCGAGAAATTGATGAAATATCGAGTTATTATTTAAATAAAGTTGGATCAAAATTTGCTAAAAAAATATTTGATAGAATACTTAAAACAATTGAAAGACTTGAGACTTTTCCGCTTTCTTTCCCTTTAATTAATGATGAAGTATTAAGTAAGGAAGGATATAGAATTCTTATTTGTGATGATTATGTTTGTATTTATAGGTTGATTAATGAGGTTGTTTATATTTATCACATAACAAATGGAAGAATAAATTATAAAAATTTAATCCAAAAAAATTAGCCGATTATACAACAATCGACTAATTTTAACGTTGATACGAACAATTAACAGAGACCTGAAGACTAAAAACGCGAGTATGCGAGTGTAAAATAAAACAATTTACCTTTAGCTTCGCACGCAAACCGTCTCCAGGTGCTACCTGGTATGGGTGACAGGACTCGAACCTGCACGGGTTACCACCAGGACCTAAACCTGGCGCGTCTACCAATTCCGCCACACCCACTTATAGTAAACCACGACTCGGTATACATTATAAACCTAATACATATAAAAATCAATACAAAATTTATAAATCGAAGTAGTGCAAAAAAGTTAATAGTATGATAAAATAATAGTATGTATGCGATTTAAAAACTTTTAGCAAAGGGGATGAATAACGTGATAAGTTACTATAAAACCGTAAACGGAAAAACGGCAGAAATAAAAAATTACGAAAAAGAATGTTGGGTCAATTGCATATCTCCAACTGAAGAAGAGTTGAGTTTTCTTATTTCTCGTTTCAAGCTCGAACCCGAGTTTGTAAGGGCTTCTCTAGACGAAGAGGAATCCTCTCACATAGACAACGAAGATGACAACACACTGATTATTATAGACAGTCCTGTAGTTAACAAAAGCGGTAAAAACCTTACATATTACACGACTCCTTTGAGTATGATAATCACTCCAGAATGCCTGATAACCATTTCGCTTAAAGAAAATTCAATACTCGAAGAATTTGCAGAAGGACTAATAAAAAACTCGTATCCTGAAGACAGAAAATATTTTATTTTTCAGATAATGCTGAGAATGGCGGGAAAATATCTTAAATATTTAAATCAAATCAACCGTATAACCCAACACGTAGAAGAAGAACTTAAAAAATCCATGAAAAATAAAGAATTGATTCAGTTTTTAGAAATAGAAAAATCACTTGTTTATTTTTCGGCATCTCTTAAATCCATAGGAATAATGCTCGGTCGGCTTTCACGCGGCAGGTACATAAAAATAAGCGAAGAAGAAGCGGAACTACTAGAGGACGTTACGATAGAGTTTAAACAAGCTTTGGAAATGTCCGAAATTTACCTGAATATTTTGACGGGAACCATGGATGCGTTTTCTTCAATCATTTCAAACAATTTGAATGTTGTGATGAAAATATTGGCATCCATTACGCTGATTCTTTCGATACCGACCATAGTTTCAGGAATTTACGGCATGAACAATCCTGGGATACCGCTTATGGAATACTGGTGGTTTCCGTTTGCACTGTCGGGAGTTTCCATGTTTGTTACGTGGGCAATATTAAAGCACAAAAATATGATATAAGCATATTTTTTGGATTAATATTATAAAAAATATGTTATTTTTATAAATATTATGATATAATTCCTTCATAAGATACTGAAGGAGTTATTTTTATGTTTAATAGTTATGTTAAAAATTTAAAAATAAGTCAAAAAATTTTAATTACCGTGCTTTTGATTGCCCTTGCAGCCCAAATTTCCGCTGTAATTCCCGCAGTAATCGGAATTTTAAATATCGCAAGAGATTCTCAAGCAGAAGCAATTTCGTCGGGAAAATTCACTTCACAAAAAAGTCTTGACGCTCTTAAAAGTCAGGCAGAATCATACCTTTTGGAACTTTCAAATTCAATGTCAGACGCATCTGACAATATTTTTGAAGAAGTAAGCGACCAAGCAATTTCTCTGAGCGAAGCCGCGAACGATGTATACAGAAATCCTGAAAAATTTAACGGTCACATTCTCCCTTTGCCCGAAACAACTGATTCTGCTGACCGCTCATCAAGAGAAAATGCATCTGAAAAAGCTTTTGCGATAGATCCCGAAAGTATTTCTCAGGGCGACGAATATGCACTCGCTTACAACACGTCACAGCATTCAAAATCGGAAAAAATTTATAAAACAAGCGTTGAAAATTGGAAAAATCTTTCCGAAAATGAAAGAAATTCAATATCTCAAAACAATATCGTTGTTTCAAGCAACCCTGTTCCTGAAAAAATAAAACAAGAAATAAAAATTTTAAGTAATTTTTCACACACAGCAAAATCTATTTACAACAGCAACGCAGCGGTATCTTCTGTGTATGCGGGAACTGAAAGCGGTATATGTTATCATTATTCAATAGGCAATTCCTCCAAACGTTATGATCCCAGAAAAAGACCTTGGTATACCGACGCGGTAAACGCCGCAAAAAACAAACAACCCGTTTGGCAAAGCAAATACCTGAGCAAAAGCAACGGTGTTCCTTGCATAACGTGCTCAAAAGCATTTACGGATAAAAACGGAAAAGTAATCGGTGTTATCGCAATTGACATGTACATCGACGATATAAACAAATATATAATAGGTTCAACAATAGGAAATACGGGCTACGCTTTTGTCGTAGACAATAACGGCAAAATTATAATGCACCCTCAAAATGACATTAACAGTGCGGAATACGAAAGTCCTCTCGATTCAGATTCAGCGTCCGAATCTTACAAAGATCTGATTTCAAAAATGGCATCGGGAAAATCCGGAGTTACAACCGCTCAAATAAACGAAAGCGAATATTATGCGGCTTTTTCACCCATGGTTACAACAGGGTGGAGTTTGGGTGCTGTTTCTAAAGCCGACGAAATACTAGCTCCTTCATATGAAATTCAAAACGTTATAAACAGTTCCGTTGAAAACACAGAAAATTCTATAAAATCAAACCTTTCCAAAATATTTTTAAGATTTTTCTTTATCTTGGTTATACTGTCAATTATAATTTATATCGCAGGAATCAAGCTTTCAAAAGAAATATCTTCCCCTATTAAAAAACTAAGCCGTCAAGCAAAAATTATAGGCGAAGGAAAATTTTCTTCAAGAATAAAAGTAAATTCAAATGATGAAATAGGCGTTCTTTCGAATTCATTTAATAAAATGGCTGAAAATTTGAATCTATATATGGAAAACTTGAAAAAAACAACTGCGGAAAAAGAAAAAATACACAGCGAACTTATGATTGCGAAAAAAATTCAAAAAAGTATGCTGCCATGTATTTTCCCTGCATTTCCCGAACGCAGTGATTTTGATATATATGCTTTGATGGATCCTGCCAGAGAAGTCGGAGGAGATTTCTATGATTTCTTTTTCGTAGACAAAAAACATCTTGCAGTCGTTATTGCGGATGTTTCGGGAAAAGGAGTCTCTGCCGCACTTTTCATGGTAATCGCAAAAATTCTAATAAAAAACCAGCTTCAAATAGGGGATTCTCCCGAAAAAGCATTGGAACAAGTAAACAACCGTTTATGTGAAAACAACGAAGCAGGAATGTTTGTAACGGCATTTACAGGAATTATAGACATCGAAACCGGAGAATTTGTATTTTCAAATGCAGGTCACAATCCTCCTCTCGTGTACCACAGCGAATCAAACCAATATCAGTTTATAAAATCTCCAAAAGGGTTCGTTTTGGGCGGTATACCGAATATGAAGTATACAAAAGAAAAAATGTTTTTCAAACGTGAAGATTCTCTTTTTCTTTACACGGACGGCGTAACCGAAGCAATGAACCCTCAGGGCGAACTGTTTTCAAAAGAACGTCTTGAATCTATATTGAATAACGCAAGCACAAAAAAACTTAAAATCAAAGATATCATAACTCATTTAAGAAAAGAAATAGACAAATTCTCAGACGGTGCAGAAAGATCCGATGACATTACAATGCTCGCCTTTAAAGACTTTGATATACCGAATAAGTATAATTCTAAAGGCTGTAACAGAGAAAACTCGTGAATGTTTTGACTTTTAAAATTATACTCTAAGCTGTTTCGAAAATTAACATTTGAAATTTTCATTTTACGTGTAAGTTTTTTTAAATATACTCCTTGTTATTATCATATAATTTTGAACATAAAAACACCCTGCGGTTACTGCGTCGTAGGGTGTTTTTTAACTATACAATTTACTGTAGACAAAGTAATATTATTATACTGGTATGAGGGGGCGTTGATTTTCATCATCTGTTGCTTGATCTTTTTTTCTTTGTTTAGCTTGTTTTTTACATAACTGCTCAAGCTTTTTAAATTCTTTATCAGCTGCTTTGTACAATTTAATAAAAAAGTTCAAATTAAAACTTTTATTAAGATCCAGTTTTTCAAGTTCTTCTTTTAATTTATTGAAATTTTTAAATTTATCTTTGCCAATATTTCCTTCCTCTTTCAGTTTATTAACCCTTTTTTCCAAGGCCGTAAATTTAGACAATACTTTTTCTTTTAATTTACATACTATTTCTAAAAACTTAATACATTTGTTTGATGCACAGGTAAATTTTTCTAAAGTTTTCGCTTTTTCCATCTCACTGACAAAATCCACATAATAGTCTAATATTTTTCTATCAATAAAATCACACTTTATATCTAATATCCTATTCATCAATTTTTCAATCCTTGTATACTCTTTTTTATATATTTTTTCAATTTTAAGTGCAATTTTATATGATTTGAGAGCTAAGAGTTTCGAGGCCTTAATTTGAAGATAAATATCTTCTATGATTTCAGAATATTTCTTTGCCGCAAGAATATCTACGAATTCTTTGGGTACGTACACATTATTTTTAAGCTCACATAGTTGCTCTAACAATCCCTCTATATATTTATCCATAGCCGCATCAGCATCATTCCTTAAGCCACTTATATTTGAATATTTACTACACCGGCACTCACTTGCACCATAAATCCAAGCGTGATCTCCATTAAGTAGTTTTTTTAGTGTATCCATTGATTCCTTCACACATTGTAATCCTAACATTTTATATAAACCACAAACTATAAAAAAAAGCTTTTTAATATAATCATGTATTTCAACACCCTGATTGTACATTTTAATAGCTTTTTCGATGTACTCTTTAGATTTTCTTCTATTGTTTTCATTTATCATACCTACTAATAAAGATTCCCTATCATAGTACCCCTTATCACTATTTTTATCAATAACTACTTTATTAATACCCAGTCGATCATAGTCAACATGCCATTTTCCGTTATCAACATTAATATATATCACGCATTCATTTTCCTTATTGTCTCTCAAATTAGCAATACTTTTATCTAAAATGTCTATAAGGTTAATTACATAATCCGAAAAAGTTCCGCAACCGGTTGATTGTAAAGTTTCCAATCCATTTAAATATTTTCTTAATTCTTTTTTTGAATCTTCATCTTTAACCTCATTAATAGAATCTTCCATAAATTTTATCATTGATTTTATTTTAAATTCTTCAAATCCGCGTTTGCCTTTTACATTATTACACACTTTTTCAATTGCTTCAAACATTTTTATCAATTTAATTTTAAGCTCCAGCAATTCAGGGGTTGTTTTAATATCATTTAAACTATCAAGAATCTTTCTACACGAATAAAGCACTTTACGCATATAAGGGTAATCTGACTCTACAAAAGATTTATAAAACATAGCATTTCCATTTTCAAGGTTACTTCTTGTACTGTAAAAATGCTCAAGCGTTTCAATAAATGTTTCAATTTCATTTCTACCCAAAAAATCACTATTAACCTTTAAATTAATAATTACTTTAGATTTTCCAACAAGATTCATACCAAGTTGTTTCAAAACATCAGGTAGTGCCGAACCCGTAACGCCTGAAAATAGCGAAGCCAACCATTCAGTAATAATTCTTTTTAGTCCCACAATAACATCCTCCTTTTTGTTTTTTGCTTAGATTATATAAAAAATCCAATAAAATGTCTAATATTTATTATTAATCATGACCA
>CABUYS010000025.1 GCA_902495835.1 uncultured Oscillospiraceae bacterium
AATTCACGAATATACCTTGAGCGGTTTCAGGTCTTAGGTATATCTCGTTTTTGCTGTCCTCGGTTACACCTTGGAATGTTTTGAACATCAAATTAAATTTTCTAATTCCTGTAAAATTATGCGCACCACACTCAGGACACGGAATATTATTTTCGGCAATGCATTTTTCCATTTCTTCAAAAGTCATTGCATTGGGATCAATTCCGGCATCTTCTATTAATTTATCGGCTCTGTGACGAGATTTACACTCCTTGCAGTCCATAAGAGGATCGGAAAATCCACCAATGTGACCCGAGGCTTCCCATACTTTTGGGTTCATGAGTATTGCGGCATCAAGCTGAACATTATATTTGGATTCTTGAACAAATTTTTTTATCCAAGCTTTTTTTACGTTATTCTTAAATAAAACTCCCAAGGGGCCATAATCCCAGGTGTTTGACAAACCTCCGTAAATTTCTGAACCGGAGAAAATAAATCCTCGATTTTTACAAAGTGCTACGATAGTATCCATGCTTTTCATAAATCGTATTCGCCCTTCCTACATTTAGATAAATAAAATCGAAAATCAGCTGATTTTCACTGCGTGCTGATTTTCGGAACTTAGAGTTACTCCCAAGACAGAATCAAATATCGATTTTGAATCAGGAATAAACCTTCCGTATTTAATTATAATATTTTTGAACCTACTAAGCAATTGAATTTCATTTTTTATTTCGTTTTCATAGTAACCTGTATATATTACCACATCGTCGTCACAAGAATTATTTCTTATGTATGATATAAATTCATAAATTTCATCAAATTGAAGAATAGGCTCAAGTCCACCGATAACTATAGCCTTAGTTATCGGGTTCATTCTATACCTCAAGTATATATCCGAAAATGGAACTTTTTTATTTGGCATAGTTGAAATTTTCATATTTTGACAAATTGAACAATCGAGCCCGAGCTCTGTCAAACATTTAAAATCACATCTTGAAGTTGCAATGAACATAGAAGATTTTTTGTAATCCTGAAAATTTTCATCAACTATTTCTTTTACTGTTAAATAAATTTGTTTTTTAGGTGAATTAATTGTCATTCAAATCAAACCATTTTCTTTGTTCAAATTCCTGTTTGCGTTCTTTGCTGTAAGCTGAGAATGGAACTAAGAATCCCACTATTCTGGAGTATGTATCAGCAGCATCCTTACCACATTTCGGGCATTTTGGAGAAAAGAATGCATGTTCATCCTCACATACCGAAATTTTGCAGTTATATGCAAAATATATTACTCCTGACTTCGCAATGTAATTCAAGAGCTCCCAAGCTTGTTCTTCGCTGGCAAATTTTCCTGCAAGATTTATATGCGGAATTTGTCCGCCTCCGCATTCCTTGTCGAGTTTTGCACCCAATTTTATTTTCTCGTTAAGAGTGCATTTTTCCATTAAAGGAATCCATTGATTTGAATAAATAAAATATTGTTCTTTTTCAGGATATAAAATGGAATCTTTTTGGCTGAGTATTACATTTGCCCTCTCTGCGGGGATGGCTTCAACATTTATGCTGTAATCGAAAGTATAGGAATCTTTTTGAGAATTTATTGCATTTAATATTTCGGTTGCAAAATCAAGCCCCTCTTTGGAATAAGATTTATTGCCGAATTCATCAGTATTGATGAGCCCAAATTCAGAAATTGCCTCGTACATAGCGGTAATTCCGATTGTATTATATTGTTTTTCAATTTCTATAAGCCCGTAAGAATAATTCGGTAGTAATCCTTTTTCGATATCTTGCTTGATTATATCTCGAACAACGTCCAAAACTTTTACGCAGTTATCAATTCTATCTTTGAGTATTTCTAAGAATTTTTCTTTGCTTCCATCTGCCTCTACTGCGATTCTTCTTAAATTAATAGTATTAACCTGAATGCTTCCTACGGAGAGCGAAGTTCCGCCAACTGAATTTATAAAGGCGTCAAGTTTTGAAGTATTTGAAATAAGTCTGCAACAGTTCGAAAGGCTTGTTACATCGTTGCCAACGTAAAAATTACTGTCATACCAGGTCATGTTGTGCCTGTTGCACCATCTTGCAAATTCTTCATCTACGAATTTTCCGTTTTGGAATAGCAAAGAATATGTAAGAACAGGGAATGTCATCATTGTTTCTTTTCGTATTTCAGAAACCACTTCCATAAATACTTTTTGATGCTCAATAATCCCTTCGATATGGTCAATTACATAGTCTCCGTTCGGGAATTGGCGTCCTCCAAAAAGCTCAACAAGATAATTTCTATCCATAACACTTATATTTGAAAAAGCGCACTCGGTAACACGAAGATATGGTTGATTTAAATCGTAAATAAATTTCTGGAAACATTGTTTGCGATAATACTCAGGGTCTTTTAGGCAAAAATTATTCTTAACATCGTTATACCAAAAGTAATAGGAATACAAAAGATAACTCGGGAGTCCCACTGCTCCGCTGCTGCGGTTTGATGCCCAACTTATGAATTCCAAAACATGGTCGTTAAAAGTCGTCAAATGTTTCGGAGCTCCGGTTTTAAATTTGTTTATGAAGAAAAGTCCCTTTTCAACAAGTTTATCAAGGTCGTAAGCATAACAATAGGGAGTGAAGGATGAAGTTGCGGAATTGTGAAGATAAAATTCACCGTTCCATTCACCATTTAGCCATGTTTCAGCTGTTTCGCTGCCGTATTTTTTTGTTATTTCTTTAAAAATTTTATTGTACGAGAGTAGCTTTGTGTGAGGCTTAACCATGTCTGCCAAAAGTGTCCTAACATCTCTTGTGGTGCTGTTGGCGTTAGCATCGATTGTGGTTTCAGCCACGGTTTTTGACTTTATGAAATTATCTATAAAATCTGTAAAATTAAGGTTTGAATTCGAAAACCCATTCATCATCTCAAAACGTGAATCATACTTCTTTTTTAATTTTGAAATAAAATCAGAAAATGGTTTGTAAAGATTCAAATTTATATCCATTATTTTTCCTCCTGACTAGATTGGGACGTTTGACTATTTACCCATGCGTTTGCGTCCACAAAACTCAAAAATTCATCGCCGACTTTAAGTACAGGCAAAGACTGTATTCCTAAAGATATTAATTCCTCGACATTGGTGTTTTCGGTAAATGGTATGTTTTTTGCTTCTAACTTACTTTTTATTACATTGCATTTTGGACATCCGTTTGTGTATAAGGTTAAATTTTCCATTTATACTGTTCTCCTTAAATAATTTTATTAATGTTCATATTTACAAATGAGGTTATTTTATATACCGCGTAAAATATTTGATATAAAAGCCTCTCAATTATAAGCATAAAATACTATTTCAACACCATATCTGGTAGCTTTACTTAATTATATACCCCATATATGGTGAAGTCAATGGCAGATTGCGTTGAGATTGTTTTAAGATTCAGGGAACTTTATTCCACAAAATTTTTCACAAAAAAGATTAGCCCGCAGTGTTATCGTGATTACAAATTTTCTTATATTAAATTGAGTAAAAAATTTTTATGTATTCAAAAGAAAAAATAATTATCAAAATTAATGATTTATACAAGCAAAATGAGTTCGAAACCAAAAATGCAGAAAACATTTCAGGTTTCGAATAAAAGTCTTGTATTTTATATTACTGCGTTATTTTGTTCCTTTGCTGACAACTATTACAACTTCTGTGTTGTAGTCAAGTTTATCGCCGGCTTTGTAATTTTTATAGCCTATTACGCTGCCTTCGGGGATGTCCGCACTGAACTCCGCAGTTGAGGTTGGAATAAACTTGGCGTTTGTGAGAAGTTGAGAAGCTTCCGATAAAGTTTTTCCTGCTATTTCGGGCAGTACTCTTTTTTTGCTTCCTTTGCTTATTGTCACCGCGATGGTGGAATCAGGGGACATTTCCTGACCTGCCGTCGGGCTTTGTGATATTATACATCCTTCACCGATTGAATCATGAAATTCCTCTGACAAAAGAACTACTTTATATTTCCCGCTTTTTTCAAGTTCTTTTTGAAGATTTTTGTAGTTTCTTCCGTTTAGATTCGGTACAGGTATGGTTTCTTCGGAAGAAGTCTGTGTATCGCTGTTTTCGGACTCCGAAGTTTCTTCATCCGTTTTTGTTGATTCAGAATGATTTGACGATATATTTTCATTGCTGCCTGCTGAATTGCCTTTGAGCCAGAACCAATATACTCCCAGAGACACCAAAAGTATCACTAAAGCAGATACACACGAAATAATTCCCCACGCATTGCCTGAAGATTTTTTTTCAGGTTCGCTGAAATGTTGATTTTTTAGTATTTCTTCTTCGCTGTCTTCTTCTATGTTTTTAACTTTTAATATGGGTGAGTTTGAAAGTTCTATTCGAAGAGTTTCAAAAGAAAGAGTGCGATTATTTGGATATACTCTCATGGCTGTAGCGATTGCAGATACAACGTTTTCGGGCAACTTGTTGAGTATGCTTTGAGGCATCATGAGCTGGTCATTTTTTTGGCGTTCGGGAGCGGAATCGGGATATTCTCCTGTCAAGGCAAGAAACAAAGAAGCCGTAAATCCATACACATCCGTGCTTTCTGAAGGCTCGTAATTGTCAAGATATTGTTCTAAAGCCGAGCAACCGTCGTAAAGTTGACTGTTAATGAGTGAATTTGCACTTCGTAAGCTTTTTGTTGCAAATCCTGTAAGTTTGAGCTTGTTTTCGTGCGTAACAAGAATATTGTTAGGCGAAATTCCCAAATGCCTTACTCCCGAAGCTTCCATGTGAACGAGCGAAGAAATCATTGGCATAAACAGCGAACGTGCTTCTTTCCAGTCCAGATATCCTCCGCGAGAACTCAAATATTTGTCGAGCCTTGTGCCTTCGACCCATTCGCATATTACATAAGCAGTGTTATTTTCTTCGAATATATCGTAAACCGCCGTAATTGCGGGCAAGTTTCTGAGTTTAGCGACAGACCTGAAATATTTCAGAAAACTTATGAGCAAACCTTTATATATTTTTTCCGAGTTTTTTAAAGTTTTTACTTTTTTTAAATTTTTATCACGATTCGAAAAGTTAGAAGGATAAAATTCTCTTATATAAATTTTTGATTTTTTTGAAATGTCATAACCGATATAGCTCAAACCTTCGCCGTCAAGTTCGAGTCCTTTTCCGACTAGATAGCGGTCAGCAAGAAGAGTGCTTTTGGGCAAAAAAGGGGAAGACTGAAAATTATCGACTGTATTTCCGCAAAAGGGGCATATGTCTTGATTTGAATCTATTTTTTCCATACAATTCATGCACAAAGATTCCATAATATCTCAACCTCCGGAAAAATCAAATATTTAAAATAAATGTCGAAAAGCAGTAATATAGATTATTAATAATATTATTGATTTTATTTTTACTTTTTACGCAACATTTGTCAATATTAAATTTTTTTGATTATTAAAACTTCGCAAATTTTAAAGGTCACTGTAAAGGAAATCTGTAATTTTTTTTATTGTATTTTTATTTTTTTCGCAGTATTTTTCTGTATCAAAATCTAGGTCGTCCGTGCTTTTTACGCATAAATATTCGCACTCCGATGCATTCAATAGCTTTAATATGGGATTTAACTGAAACTTTATAATTTCCTGCGTATCGATGTTTTTTGAACCTTGCGTGGTTAAGATTAATGATTTTTTTGGCTTTTTAACAGGATGTTTTATTCCTAAAGTGAATTTTTTATGGTAGTATGGTTGCATTCTGTCCAAAATAGACTTTAAAGGAGCAGGGAACGATGAGTTATATATCGGAAAAGCAAAAATTAATATATCGGCATTTTCAATCAAATCATTAATTTTGTTCATGTCGTCAAATATGCATTTAAAGCTTTTTTTGCAAAAAGAGCAATCAATACAGGGTTTGATATTTTCTTTAAAAGTTTCCACTGTGTTTATGTTCGTTTCAGAAGCAGAAGACACAATAAATTTAAGAATACTCGAAGTATGCCCGTTTTTGTGGGGAGAACCTAAAAATATAAGTGTATTTTTAAAGTTTTTCATAATTAATCCGCGTAGCGTGAATCTGAAGGTTCGGTTGAAAGTATTTTTTTAGTTTCATCGCGGTTAAGGTATATATTTTGTAGTATTCCCATTCCCAGATAAAGGCAAGCCGCAGAAGAACCTCCTACGCTGAAAAACGGCAAAGTAACTCCCATAACAGGAAGCAAACTCAAACACATTCCGAGATTAAATATTGTCTGCGAAGCTATCAGTCCTATAAATCCGAAGCATATCAACGAACCGTTAATATCATTGGATTTGTTTGCAATTTGACCTATTCTGAATATTAACGCAAAAAGCAAAACTATTATTAATAAACATCCTACAAAACCAAGTTCTTCTCCCGCAACGGAAAATATAAAATCACTTTCTTGAATAGGAACCACATTATTTGCTACTCTGGGGCCTTTAAAAAGTCCTGTTCCGAATATTCCGCCCGAACCTATGGAAAGTTTTCCCTGAATTTGCTGATAACCCATGTTAAGAGGGTCAGCTTCGGGATTCATTTGACTGAGTATTCTTTGCTTTTGATAATCAGCAAGTAAGAAATTCCACGCCAACGGCATCATTAGAGCCGCAAAAGTAATCGCATACAGAAAATATCTGAATTTAACCCCTGCCATAAACGCCATTACCGCAGCAATGCAAAGAAAGATTATCGCAGCGCCGTCGTCGCCCTGAAGATGAGTAAGAACAACGGGTATCATTGCGTGCCCGACCAAGAAGCACAAACTTTTTAAATCGTTTATTTTTTCGCTTTGTTTTAATAAAGAAAGGTGTCTTGAAAACGTAATTATAAACCCTATTTTGACAAGCTCTGAAGGCTGAAACGATACTCCTCCCGGCAGTTTTATCCAAGCTTTTGCATTAACACCTGACGCACCTTCGATTGTAACTCCCGCAAACAAAGTGTAGACTATCAGAAGAATGCATCCTACTCCAATCCAAACCGAGAATTTCGATAAAGTTTTGTAATCCACCATTTGGAGTAAAAAAGCGCCCACAAGCCCCATTAATATCGATATAGATTGAATTGTGAAATAATTGAAACCCTCTCTTGAAACGCTTCCTACAAGCAGCAAACTGTAAACCGAAATGGCAAGAGTAATGCATAGTAAAAACTTATCGCTGTATTTTATATAATTTTTCAAAAATTCAAACATAATTATAGTCACCCGCTTTGTTGATTTACATACTTATATTGAGGGATTTGTTTATAAAAAAAGTAACAAAAAATATTATGGATGAAATAAGAACTATTGTAGCCCCCGCGGACGTACCCATATAATATGAAAGTATTAATCCCGATATACCCGAAAACACTGAAAATAAAACAGATACTATGTGATACGACTTCATATTTTTGACTAAATTTCTTGCAGATGCCGCAGGAAGTACAAGCAGCGAGTTTATAATCAACATACCGACCCACTTTAACGATATGGTTACTATCATCGCTATAAGTATCATAAATAAATTTTTATAAAATTTTACGTTTATTTGTTTGCTCTGAGCCATGTCTTTATTGAGGCTCGAAAGCATGAGCTTGTTAAACGAAAGAAACCAAATCATAATTGCCAAAACCAAAACAAATGCAAGTAAAATTATCTCGTTTTTTGTTATGGAAAGGATATCTCCTATTAAATATCCCGAATATTTTGAAAAGCCGCCTCTTAGCGAAAGTATTACAATTCCAAGGGCGATTCCCGCTGAAGAAAACACACCTATAATCGTGTCCGAAGAAGATATTCCCGAGTCTATTATAGCCGATATTCCCAAAGCAAAAATCAGGGCAAATCCCAGCATTGAAACAGCGTAATTTCCGATTCCGAGCATAACGCCGATTGCGATTCCCGTTAATGCACAGTGCCCCAAAGCATCTGAAAAGAATGACATTTTATTATTGACTATCATTGTTCCGACGAGTCCAAAAAGCGGAGCAATAAGAATTATTGCCAAAAAAGCGTTTTTCATAAAAGTAAATTCTACCCATGAAAACGGAAGAAGCGTTTCCATAACAGAATATATTATTCCCATATTTTTTCACCTCTACCGACTTCGAGTCCGAATGTTTCTCTCACTTTTTGACTTTGAATTAATTCCGACGCTTTTCCTGTTTCAGTTACGGTGTGGTTTATAAGGGCATACGAAGTTGCATATTTAAGAACATGTCCTAAGTCGTGCGACACTAATATAACAGGCATGTGAAATTCTTCCCGCATAGATTTTATTATACCGTAAAACCTGCTGATTCCTTTTCTGTCCACGGCGGAAACAGGTTCATCAAGCAAAAGTATGTCGGGTCTTGGTTCAAGAGCAAATGCCAAAAGTACGCGTTGAAGCTCTCCGCCGGAGAGCTTTCCTATTGGTTTTTCCATATGATTTTCCGCGCCTACACGTTTTAAAACATTGTAGGCATTTTCTTTGCATTTTCTGCTGTGTCCGAGCCATACAGGTCTTGAAGAGTGATTTGCACAGATAAAGTCCAAAACGGTTATCGGAGTATTTATGTCAAAACTAAGCCTTTGCGGAACATAACCTATTTTCGGAGAGCTGATTTTATTACCTTTTGAATCAAAAAATTCTATTGCTCCCCTATACTCCGAACTGTGAAGAATTGCCTTTAAAAGAGTTGTTTTTCCTGCTCCGTTTTGACCTATAAGAGCTAAAGTTTCTCCGTGATTTGCGCTAAGAGTCACATTATTCAGAATAATATGACCCCCGCGTTTTACCTGTAAATTTTTTATTTTTACGCTGCAATGACATTCATTCATGTTTTTAATGTCCTTTTTGGTTAGTTAAGTGCAGTTTCAAGCACTTCCATATTTTTTTTCATGGCGTTTATATAGGAATCTTTGGAATTGTCCCCTGTTACTGCAGGGTCGAGAGTGTATATTTTTGCTCCTGTTTCTTTGGAAATAATTTCTGCAGAGCCACTTGAGTACTGCGGTTCAACAAAAAGAGCACGAGTATTTGTTTTTTTGATTTTATCTATTGTTTCGGTGAGTTCTTTTGCGGAAGGTTCGTTTTCAGGGTCATGGTTTATGACAGAAACAATATTAAGATTGAATTCTTTTGCAAAATAAGGGAAGGCTTCGTGGAATGTAACTATGTTTTTGTTTTTTACATTGTCAAGCTTGGCGTGCATTTCATTTTTCAAATTAATAAGTTTTGATATATATTCTTCTTCATTCTTTTTGTACTGCTCTGCGTGAAGCAAATCTGCTGCAATCAAGCCGTTCGATACGTTTTTGACTTGTTTTATATAATTCTCGATTGAAACCCATATGTGAGGATTATATTCATGATGGTGATGATGGTGTTCTTCGTGACAGTCTTCGTCTTCTATCAAATCTATTCCTTCCGAAGAATCCACAATTTTTACGGTTGGAAGCTCATTTGTTACTTTTTCAAGGAAAGATTCCATACCTGCTCCGTTGATTATAAATGCAGAAGATTTTTCAATGCGCTTTAGGTCTTCTGATTCCAGCTGAAAGTCATGCAAACATCCCTTGTGATGCTCAGACATATTTAAAACCTGAACATCGTCTATCCCTTGAGTAAGATTTAAAGCCATTATATAAATCGGATAGCACGAAGTTACAAAATTTTTAGATTTTTTTTCAGTTTTTCCGCATCCGCAAAATGATACACACATTAAAAAAGAAAGTAAAACAGTTATAATTTTTTTCAATTTAAACTACCTCAAATAAATTTATTTATTAAAATTTTCAGATTGATATTCCATGTTTTCCACAACAATGTCGTAAATTTTGCCTAGGCCGTTGCAATATTCCAGTAATTTCCATGGTTCGTTCGTATGAAAGTGTATTTTTATCAAATTGCCGTCACCTATTACGATAAGACAGTCGCCTTTTATATTTTCGGTTATGTGTTTTCTGATTGCTTCTTCCGAAAGATTTTCGCCTTCTGTTAAAAGCTGGGTGTCAAATTTAAATTCCAAATATATTGCCCTCCTAAAAACTTCTCTGAAGATTGATTATACATAAAAATCAACATTTTTAAAAGAGTTTATTTAACCGTTACGCTGTTTTTTAATTTTTCAAATCTTTTTTCGCCTATGCCTTTTATGTTCATAAGCTCTTCGATAGAAGAAAATCCGCCGTTGGTTTCGCGGTACTCTATTATTCTTTTTGCCATTGCCGGTCCTATTCCGTCTAAATTTTCTATGAGTTCTTCTTCAGATGCGGTGTTAAGATTTATTTTATAATTTTTAGAAGCCTTTTGATTGGAATCTTCTTTATGTTTGTCTGCGATAATATCTCCCGAATTTTGCACTACCGACGGCATTTTAGGAGTAAAAAACGCATTGTACCCGATAAGCATGGCAAACATTATCAGACCTATGCTTATAAGAATTTTCTCGTTTTTATTTTCAAAATACTTTTTCATAAAATTACCTTGAATTGTTTTTTATATGATTATATCAAATTTTATAAAATAATCAAAAAGGCTAATTTTATATTTTTTAAATTATTTGAACAAAATGCTTGATAATTAAAAATATATTTTAGAAAGAAAAAATGTAATTTACCGAAAAGTAATTTTAAAAGGTCAAAGTTTGTATCATCTAAGCTTATGTCTCCAATAGCCCCATCTCCGCCTCCATCATCTTCACTTGTATATCGGAAATCTCAAGAAGCAAAAAAGGCTGAAAAATCATTAGACGAAAAGTTAGAAAACTGTATTAATGAATTGAGTAAAAAAGTAAGTTCAAAGGTGGATTATTTAATCAAAAAAGTAAGGGATTCCAAGGAATATAATTCACTTTCTCCAGAAAATAAATTAAAAGCAATAGAGGAACTAACAAATAGGGCTGTTGAAAGCATAGACAACTTAACTGAAGCAGCTGATAAAATTGTGAAGAATACAGGAAGAACTGTCAATGAAAGTGCTGCTAGTAACTGGAAATCCATAACAAGTAATCCTGAAGTTTTTACTGAATTGCAAGGCAAACTTGCCAAAATTAGGGAAGAGGAATTAAAATTAAAAAAATTAAATCGTGAAATAAGCAAAATTTAATTATAAAAATAAATAAGCATCCCCCAGCGCCTAGCTGAGGGTATTTCTTTAACGGGCAAAGCCCTGTACTACTAGCCGCCTCTCAAGGAGGCTGATACAGTCTGATGCTTGCGAAAAGATTGTTACTTGCTACCCATAAATGGGTCGGTATTGTTAAATGTTAATTGTTCTCCTAATTCATCTTCTTTATTTTATAAATATAGCTCCTATTTTTAATATTTTATATTCATAAAGCATTTTGCCACAAATACTATATGGTATTTGCAGTTCCACTTTGTATATGATAAACTATGTGTATCATTCATTTCGAATGTCCTCCTTTTGATGCTTTCTTTAGCAGTTTCCAAACCGCTATTATATTCTACATCAACTGGAGTTTTTATTTCGTTCTTACATCGCTTACGCTATCACTGAACCACGCGGGCTTTCGCGTGGTTTTCTACATACAAAAAAGAGACTGACATTAAGTCGGTCTCTCTTTTAATGTAAAATTTTATAAAATTATGCATATAAGTCCGTTGCAGCCTTCGTTTATTACTCTTTCGACGGTTTCTTTTATTTTTCCTCGTGCATCAGGAGGCATTCTGTAAAGTTTGTTGTGCAAATCTTCGTTAACAAGTTCGTGCAGGGATTTTCCGAAGATGTTGGATTCCCAAATTTTTGCAGGGTTTTCTTCAAATTCTCTCAAAAGATACATTACAAGCTCTTCTGATTGCTGTTCGGAGCCTACTATCGGGGTGACTTCGGTTTGAATTTGAGTTTTCATCATGTGAATCGAAGGGGCGGAAGCTCGAAGTCTTATTCCGTATTTTCCGTTTTGTTTGATTATTTCGGGTTCGTCCAAATGCAGCTCTTCCATTGAAGGCATTACTATTCCGTAACCCGTTTCATCCACATCGTCATAAGCTGCGGCTATTTTTTGATATTTTTCTTTGAGCCTTGAAAGATCCATCATTGAATCCATTAAATCGCATTCATCTTTTATTTCTATGCCTGTTTTTTCACCCATTATTTTGTAGAAAAGATGAGGCTCAAGGGAAATTTTTATATTTGCACTGCCGTTGCCCAAATTTATTGCGGAGACTTCCGTACCTGTAATGTACTCGCAATTTTCCAGAGCATTAATGAGTTGTTGTATTTCGTTTACTTTTTCGATTTCTTTTGCCGAATTTTTTATGCAAGTGTAAATTGAGCTTTTAAGCCAGTGTTCTTTTTCAAGGGAGTTAATCCATCCGGGCATGTTTATTTTTATTTCTTTTATGGGGAATTCGAAGAGTATCTCGGCAAGAATTCTTTTAATTTCGTTTTCGTCAATGGCGGCACAGTTTACGGGTATTACGGGGACTTGGTGTTTTTCAAGTAAATCTGCGGCCAGTTTTTGCGTTTGAGAATCTGTTGGATGAGTACTGTTCAAGAGCACTATGAAAGGTTTTTGAATTTCCTTAAGTTCGTTTATGACGCGTTCTTCGGCTTCTTCGTATTCGCTTCTGTCAATATCGCTGATACTTCCGTCGGTAGTGATTACGAGTCCTATTGTGGAGTGGTCTGTTATTACTTTTTTGGTTCCGATTTCAGCCGCCATGTTGAATGGTATTTCTTTTTCAAACCACGGAGTCATAACCATTCTGGGTTGGTCATCTTCTATGTATCCGAGTGCACTTGGAACTATATATCCAACGCAGTCTATCATTCGTGCACTGAAGCTTGCACCTCCGCCCATATCGACTTCTACTGCGTCTTCGGGTATGAACTTCGGTTCAGTTGTCATTATGGTTCGGCCTGCGGCGGATTGAGGTAATTCGTCAACAGCACGTTCTTTCTGGCTTGCGTTGGGAATGTTGGGTATGACGAGTGTATCCATGAATTTTTTTATAAATGTAGATTTTCCTGTTCGAACCGGTCCTACAACTCCTATATAGATATCGCCGCCGGTTCTTTCGGATATATCCTTGTAAATGTTACGTTCTTCCACTTTTTTTCCTCCCGAAATATAAGAAATTGTTTAATTAACAAAGTGATTTTCATTTTTTAACAGGAATAAGAAGCATTCCTTTTTGAGAAGTTTTTTCTTCCGAAATATCGTTTTCTTGTTTTACGGCGTTTATTGAAGTGTGATATTTTTTGGCAATATCCCAAAGAGATTCGTGTGGGTTAGCATAATATACAATAAGTGAAGCACCGTCGTTTGTAATTGGGCGAGCGGATTCATCGGTTTCGGCTGAAATTATCATTTTGTGATTTTGAGGAGTATAAACCGCTCCGGAAATGTCAAAATCAATTTTCAAGTCTATTGTATTGGAGTTCGGAAGACTGTATCCCACCGAAGTTATAACCGCGTTTGATTCTGTTTCCGATTCGGGCGGCATTTCATCGAAAGTATTCGGATGATTGAATTCAATAATTCTTTCTAAATAAAGCGGAACTTTTTCGGCGTCAAGAGCAAGAATACAAATATTTACTTTTCCTTTAAATATTGGATTATCGCCGTCAAACGCAGGGGTAAGAGAATATGAATCGCTCCAAACGTCAACTATCTCTGAAATGGTATTTCCCGAAATTTGCACGGAATCTTTGTGACTGATACCATTTGAAAATGTTCCCAAAAGTTTTTTAAGATTTATTTCGGAAGACTCGGTGTTGAGGTCGTAATCTGTTGAATAAACATCGGAAACGATACCTATTTCTTTGTCGGAATAAGCCATAACCGTAGCAGAAATTCTTATATCTGCACTTATCACCGATTTTTCACCCTCGGAGCGAATTTGCTCTTCGTGGCTTAAAACTTCGCCCGTTATTACGAATTTGCTGTTTTCTTCCGCTCCGGGTACGTCTACTATTTGACTTATAGGAATGGTATATTCCGCTCTTTCGGTGCTGCCGGAGGAAATGTCTCCCGTGTAAAGAATTTTTATGATGGCATTACCTTTAACAACAATTTTATTTGGCATTGTTTTGTAGTCGTTTAGAATTAAATCCACATCGGAACGAATTATCATTTCGGGACTCGGTATGTTTTCGTCTGATTCCAAAATTTCACTGATTGAAAACTGCTGCTGACCCACGCTTGTCAAACTGCTGCACTGTGTGGTTTCGACTTTCTGCTGAATGTCTTTTCCGCTTACGGACGATGTGATTTTTTTGAAAGATTTTGTATAGATTTTCGCACAGATTGATAAAGCTCCGTGTATATCGATTTTCCTCGGGCTTACCGCTCGGCAGTTCATGTATTCGGTTCGGGCGTGAGTTAAAGCTACGGCATTTTCGGGTGCACTTTTTATGTCTATCGAAGCCGAAAATGGAACGGTATTTTCACAGCACCTTATTTTCATATTTTCCGCGTCGGAATAAATAACTCGAATATTTGCAACGCCTTCGATGTTGAGTCTGTCGCCTGAAATATTTCTCACGGTAACGTTGGGGCAGACGTGGCATTTTAATATTCTTTGAATGTCGGGGCAGTAGTCGGGAAGAGAAAAATCGATGTCAAGCGGTATTTCATGACAGCCTTCGAATTCCGGATTTCTAACCGATATGTTTTCGTTATTTACGTCATAATTCATTTTGACCTCTCCTTGTTTTGCTTAATAATGAGTTTTGATGCGGTAATAAAATGTATTCGAGGATAAACTGTTTTATTACCCGTTATTTTTATTGATTGCACATTTGTTTTCCCTGACTGTCCATGGAGTAGTTTTCTTTGTAAATAATTTCGGATATCGGAATAATGCTGTATCCTTCGCTTTTTATGGTGTCGATTATTCTCGGGAGAGCTTCGGGAGTATTTTTCGCTCCGTTGTGCATGAGTATTATTGAACCTGGTTTAATTTTGCTTTTAATGCGTTTAACCATGTCGTCGGGAGTAGGGTCTTTCCAGTCGAGGCTGTCTACATCCCACTGAATGCAGTGCATTTTGAGTTCGTTTGTGCTTTCCACGACGCAGTTGTTGTAGTCGCCGTAGGGAGGTCTGAATAAAGTAGGTCTTGGAGCTCCGGCTGCTTCGATTTTTTTGTTGCAGTCTTCTATTTGAGCAAGGACTTTTTCTTTTTCAAGTTTCGGAAGGTGCGGATGAGTATCGGAATGGTTTCCGACGTCGTGTCCGGCCGCTGAGATTGCCTTAACGGATTCGGGATATTTTTCAGCCCAAAACCCTACCAAAAAGAAAGTTGCCTTTACTTCTTTGCTTGCGAGTATGTCAATTAAAGTTTGAGTCTGCTCGTTGCCCCAGGCGGCGTCAAACGATATGCTTACAACTTTGTCCTTACGGTCTACGCAATAAATGGGAAGTTTGCGTTCTTTTGCCATGAATACGTTGGTTTGAAGTGAAATTACGCACGATACCACTGCTGTGATTATGCATCCTACCATAATCATCAGTCTTTTTCGGTTAATTATAAAAACTTTCATATTAAAAAATCCCCCTTGCATAATTACTATGCAAAGGGGAATCTCTTTAGAATATTAACAAACAAATTTTTAAAATAGGCAACAAAACAGTCATCTTTTGTAGATAACTTTAATCAAGAGCTACCATTTTGGTTTTTACTTAATTTAATTGATTTATCATATTAGATGAGTGGTTTTCCTTCTATATCAACGGGAAAATCATTTTCTGGATTAATTTCTTGTTTTGTATCAGTTGGCGTCTTTTTGGCATATTTAGCACGGTATTTCTTAACAACATAAGTTCCTAATGCGGCTAATGCTGCCACACTTATCGTACCTACACCGATAATGGCTCCTATTTCTTTTCCGGAAAGACTAACACTTTCGTCTCGCGGTTGCTCCATTTTAAACATCTCCTTTATATAAAATTTGTATAATAAACCATCCCCTGCGAATCCCTTTAGGAAAGGGTTAGCAAGTAAATTATTTTTAAAATAGCTGATTTCTGTAGATAACTTTAAAGAAGAATTACTGTTTTAACTTTTAATTTCTTTTCAACTTTAAGTAATAATTTTATCACTCGTCATCTACTTTGCTGTCATCTACTTTTCTAGAGAA
>CABUYS010000026.1 GCA_902495835.1 uncultured Oscillospiraceae bacterium
CGGCATCCACCACACATGCCCGTGCCGTCAATCATAATGGAGTTCATGCTTACAATTGTTTTTATACCGAATCTTTTTGTAATATCACAAACGGCCTTCATCATCGGAAGAGGCCCAACAGCAATAACCAAATCATATGATAAAGATTTTTCTAATTTTTTTATAAGAGCATCCGTTACAAATCCTTTATTTCCGTTTGAACCGTCGTCCGTAACCGTTTCGTGTTCATCAGAAACAGCTTTCATTTCATCTTCGAGTATTATCAAATCTTTATTTCTAAATCCCGAAATAATCGTAACGTCGCTACCAAGCCTATTAAGCTTTTTCGCCAAAGGATATGCAATTGCACTTCCTACTCCACCTGAAACAACCATAGCTTTTCGATAACCTTCAATTTCGGACTTTTTACCGAGCGGACCTACAACATCAAGTAAATAATCACCTTCTGCTTTTTGATCAAGTTTAAATGTTGTCGTTCCGACTTTTTGATATATTATATCTATCGTTCCTTCACGTCTATTATAATCAAAAATCGTAAGAGGGATTCTTTCGCCAAACTCGTCAACTCTTAAAATTATAAACTGCCCTGCGTCCGCAGAATTTGCAACGTAAGGAGCCTGCAAAGTCATCTTAGAAACAAAATTGTTTAAAATTGTTTTTTTTAATATTTTATACATAACGTTTTTCACCAACCTTAAAAAATAATATCAAAAATTAATTTGATTTACCACAAAAAATAATTTCTAAATTTTTCAGCTTAAAAAATTAATGCAAAAGAGCACAGCCGAAGCAGTGCTCTTAATCTTAAAAAAGTTTTTCGGCACATTTTGGAATAGGATAATTTCCCGCTCCACGCCATCCTGTATTTCTGCTGTATATGCCGCGAAAGAAAATATCCAATTCTTCAAAACGTCTCTTTAAAAGCCCTTTGCAACATTTTTGGCAAGCATGGTGATATTGAGAAAATTCTTTTATAAACTCGTTTTTATTTACATTGTTAAGATTTTTTTCTCCGGACTTTTCATAGTGAAAATTGAGATAATCTCCACAGCAGTAACCAATGTTACCGTTTGAGTTTTTCACGTGATACCAATTTCCGTTATGTGGATTTGCATTTAGCAATTCAAGCCGAGTGTTATTCGATATTATGCACAGCTTTCTTGAATGCGCATTTGACTCTGAACGCATAAATAAGCCGTTGTCGGAATTAACTATAGCATACTTTTTTCCTTTACCACAGCCGCAATCAAGAAGTATTCTACTTAAATTACTCCAATTATTCATCCATGTACATCCCGCGTTGTAACAAAAACTTACCAAAGCATCGAATTGATGCTGGTTGCATTTTATTTTGTAATTTTTTAAAAATCTATTCAACCGAACAGTACAACTGCCTTGATTAAGAGTTTTTGAAAAAAGAGCTATTCCTTCTTCTCTGCTTAAACTATTGTAAAATGATTCAAAGGGATATATTTTTTTACCGCACCCAATAGTTAAAATATCACACATATCACGATATGCCCTTGGCACAAATCCTTCGCACGACATGATAAAATGCGAAGCTTTTGTACTTGCTCTTTTTTCAGAAAAATCAGGTAAAGTTTTCTTATTTTTATCGCATATGTAAGTTTCGCAATTGCCTTCCGAACAATTTTTCCACGAACCTTTAATTTTTCCCCAAGCTTGTATTTTACAGTTTCCACATTTAGGTATACTTACAGGTAAAATCCACACGCAGCAATCACTTCTGTTACTTTTTTTGGTACATGCAAAAGTTTTGTGATATCCCGGTGCACAAATATCAAATTTTACTTCTTCTACTTTTTTGTTCGCAAATGCTTTTATTTCAAAAGATTCATTGATCGACGCTATATTCAATGAAGTGATTACATTTTTGAAGGGTTCACTTTCGGTTACTGTTACAGTACAAACGCAATTTTTTTTTGTATGTTTGTTTGTAACAGTTATCCTAGCATGACCCACGGCATTCGCGTGAACTATCCCCAAGGAATTCACGGTTGCAACCGATTTATTATCAGATTTCCATGTTAAATTGCTGTCAAACTTTGATGACGGAGCCACGAGCACATCTTTCCCTACAGGCAAAGAATATGAATTTCTGCTTAAAATTCCGGATGCAGAACAAATGCTAAAAAACGATTGAACAACAACAGTAATCGATAAAATAAAAAAGAATTTTAAAAATTGTTTTTTTAAACTGTAATACGACATTTTTATATAACTCCTCCCTTTTTTCGACAAAAACAAAACGCAAAAATCCTACTGTAAAATTTTGAAAACAAGATATTATTAATGAATTTTACTTTCCAAAAACGCAAGTTTTACGCAAATACAAAAAAGTTCAACTGCTTTTTCAAGTTCTTCTTTTTCGGGATAAGTCGGGGCAAGTCTGATATGTGAATCACTTTCATCGTTTCCGTAAGGAAAAGCAGCTCCTGCTTCTGTCAAAACGACTCCGCCCTCTTGGCAAAGTTTCACGGTGCGTTTGGCACAATTTTCAGCAGTATTCACACTTATGAAATATCCCCCCAAGGGAACATTCCACGATAAGATAGGATTTTGCTTGAATTCTTTATTCAGACGTTCCAGAACCAGGTCAAACTTAGGTTTTAAAATTTCACGATGTTTTTTCATGTGTTTAAGAAGCGTGCTCTTATCTTTTAAAAATTTAACATGCCTGAATTGATTTATTTTATCAAATCCCACAGTTTTAATTGAATACATTTTTTTGAAGTTTTTTAAATTTTCGCCTTCACACGCCATAAACGCAACGCCTGCTCCTGGGAAAGTTATTTTAGACGTAGAATAGAATATTAAAGGCATTTCCTGCGAACCGTGTTTTTTACACTCATCTGTTATGCTTAATAAAGGAACTGTGTTTTCGGTTAAATCATGAACAAAATATGCATTATCCCAAAATATTCTAAAATCTTTTGCGGCAGGTTTGAGAAGCGAAAATCTGCGTACAACTTCGTCTGAATACGTCACTCCACCTGGATTTGAATATTTAGGCACGCACCATATTCCTTTGACCGACTTGTCTTCGCTCACCAGTTTTTCTACAATATCCATATCCGGCCCATCACAATTCATCGGTACATTTATAAGCTCCATTTTGAAATACTCCGATATACGAAAGTGCCTGTCATAGCCCGGAGAAGGACACAAAAACTTTATTTTCCCCTGTTTAATCCACGGTTCGCATCCGTTTGCTCCGTGAATCATAAAAAAAGAAATTGCATCGAACATCATGCTTAAACTTGAATTTCCGCCGACTATAAAATTATCTTTTTCTATTCCCGTAGCTTCGGAAATAAACTCTTTTATTTCAGGCAAGCCATCACATACTCCGTAATTTCTTACATCAATTCTGCTTTGAGTCATATATTCGGAATTCGAATTAATCTCGTCCAAAAGTTTTAAAGATAAGTCAAGCTGCTCAGAACTCGGTTTACCGCGAGACATATTTAGTTTTAAATTTTTTCTTTTGAAATTTTGATAATCTTTCAAAACGCTTTCGTATTCCTCTAAAAGCTCAATTTTGTTCATTTTTAAATAATTTTTCACCAAATCAAATCACCCTTCGTATAATAATATCAATAAGTATATTTAATTTCAACTATTATGTCGCTTAGAAGGAGAGACACGCCATGAACACAAAAAAAGTCGGAATAATCGGTGGAGATATGCGTCAATACTTCCTAGCAAAAAGTTTAAAAAAAGACGGTAACGACGTTAAATTATTCGGATTTGAAAATCTTCCAAACAAAACCGAACAATTAAGCGAATGCTCTTTAAAAGAACTTGCAGAATTTTCGGAATACATAATTTTGCCGCTACCAGTTTCTCGTGACGGAAAAACTCTTAATGCACCATTTTCACGCGAAAAAATAGAACTTAAAAATCTGCACGATAATCTAAAAAACAAAAAAATATTTGGAGGAATTATATCTCCAGAAATAAAAAGTTTATTTGACGAAGATTCAAAAATTTATGATTTTTGCCGCGAAGATTTTAGCATTTTAAATGCGGTACCTACTGCCGAAGGTGCAATAAAAGAAGTTTTTGAAAATTCCGATAAGACCATATTTTCAAGCAAATGTCTTGTAACAGGTTACGGTAAAATCGGCAAAGTACTTTGCAAACTTTTAAAAAATATGGGAGCGGATGTTACGGCAAGTATGCGTTCGATTCAAGATTTCGCGTGGGCAAAAACAGACGGAATCAAAGCAGTGCATACCGAAAAACTTTCTGAAAATCCCATGAGCTTTGACATAATATTTAATACTATACCTTCAATTGTTTTTAACAGAAAACTTCTTGAAAAATGTCATAAAGAAACTCTTATTATCGACCTTGCTTCTAATCCCGGCGGCATCGATAAAACTGCTGCAACGGATTTAAAAATAAAAACAATTCATTCCCTTGGAATTCCCGGAAAATATTTCCCCGAAACAGCAGCAGAAATAATTAAAACAACAATATACAAAATTGCAGAGGAGGAAAAATTATGAAAAAACTCAATTTAGGGTTCGTGATGTGCGGTTCTTTTTGTACACTTTCAAAAGCAATTGATAAAATGGAAATTTTGTCGGAAAAATATAATATAATTCCCATAATGTCGGATAACGTTTACAGCATGGATACAAAATTTGGAAAAGCTGCGGATTTTATTAATCGCGTGGAAAAAATTTGCAACAAAAAAATTATTCATTCCATACCCGACGCCGAACCGATAGGCCCAAAAAAATTAGCGGATATAGTCCTTGTAGCCCCTTGCTCGGGAAATACTCTCGCAAAACTTTCGCACGGAATAACGGACACTCCCGCTTTAATGGCTATAAAATCTCATTTAAGAATAAAACGCCCGGTTGTAATTGCCTTAGCAACAAATGACGCCTTGGGAATTTCGGCAAAAAATATTGGAACAATGCTCAACGCAAAAAATATTTATTTTGTACCATTAAAACAGGACGATTTTAAAAACAAACCAAATTCAATGATTGCCGACTTCGAGCTTATACCTCAAACTTTGGAACTTGCTTTGGAAAGTAAACAAATTCAGCCGATTTTTAAATAATTTAAAAAAAGTAGTGTTAATTATTTCGGTTTTATGGTATAATTATTTTGGGTAATTATAAAAATTCGGAGAATATTGCAAAATGCAAAGAAAAGATAAAATAAACTATTATTTAGACATCGCTGAAACAGTTTTGAAAAGAGGTTCGTGCATCCGAAGAAACTTTGGAGCGGTAATAGTAAACAATGACCAGATTATATCTTCAGGTTACACAGGCGCACCTAGAGGAAGAAAAAACTGTATGGATATGAACTGTTGTATACGTCAAAAATTTAACATACCGCGTGGAGAAAGATATGAAATGTGCCGTTCGGTTCATGCGGAAGCAAATGCCATAATTCATGCTTCACGCGAAGAAATGCTCGGAGGAACTTTGTATTTGGTCGGAAAAGAAACATCAAACAACGAATATGTAAAAAATGCTTTTCCTTGTTCCATGTGCAAAAGAATGATCATAAACTCAGGAATCGAGCAAGTAATTATAAGAAACGACTTTGAAAAGTTTACTACCGTTACGGTTACATATTGGATTGAAAATGACGAATCTTTGAAAAATATTACAGGATATTAAAACGCCATCCGTAAAGAAAGGATTTTTAGATTTAATGGAATTCCCTCAGCTTTTGAAATTTAATAAAAATTACAAAATTGGTCTGAGAGCGATAAAAACAGCTATAGCGGTTTCTATTTGTGCACTTATTTCGATGTTTTTTAATCATGAAGATATTTTTTGTGCGTGCATAGCTTCGGTAATCTGTATGGAACAAACATGCGAACAAACCATAGATACGGGCATAAACAGATTCATAGGAACTATGATTGGAGGAATTATCGGATATGCCGCTCTTGAATGTGCATGTGCTCTTCCCTATTATGAATGGGTAAGAATAATGTTTTTGCCACTTTGCATATTGGGAGTAGTTTATGCATGCAATATCATAAATAAAAAGCCCGCAGTATCAATAGGGTGCGTGGTTGTTATAGTTATTTTATCTAGATCCGGAGCAAGTACAAGCAGTACGTTAACTTATGTTATCCAAAGAGTCAGCGATACATTACTCGGAATATTTGTGGCAACAATAGTAAACAAGTTCACTTTCAGACATGCAAGCACTTCGCACAATACTTAAAATTATCGCTTGAAAAGGAGGACAAGCCGGTGAAAAAAAAGTATTCATTTTCTATTTTCGGAGTATCATTTTTGATGATTTCCGCAGTTGTGATTTATGGTGCAAGATTTGCCAGCAAAAACGGAATAAGCTTAAATGAATTTATTATGAACAATTTGCTAAATGTAGGTACGATGCAGTTTCAAGATGAAAAACAAGACAGTACGGAAAATACTTTAGGCGGAACTTCATATGTGCAGCCTCAAACAGCACAAAAAGCAATAAGAACAAGCACAGGTTATGAAGGCCTTTCGACAGAAGTAGAAAAAAAATGCTATCGTTTAATAAAATCTCATGCGTCTAAAATTTTAAAGACAGAAAAAAAACCGGGGCTTTATTCAATTGAATCATTTACCGTAGATGGAGCACGTTTAACTTCTGCTCAAATAAAAAAGATTCTGTATGCGGTTCAAAATGACAATCCCGATATTTTCTGGATTGCAAGTTCTTTCACTTACTGCTATTCAGGAAACAAAACCACACTTAAACTTACTTCAATGTTTTCACCGAGTGAGCAACAAAAAGCGCTCAAACAACTGAATAATAAAGTTAATTCAATCATATCTCAAGCTCCGGCTAATGCAAGTGAGTACGAACTGGAACTGTTTTTTCATGACTATATAGTAAAAAATTGCAAATATCAAAACGTTAACGCGTTAAAAGTTCAAAATATGAGAATATTCACGTGTTACGGATGTTTAGTCGAAAATGCAGCAGTTTGCGAAGGAATGGCTAAATCTATGCAACTTCTTTTGAACTCTGTCGGTATAAAATGCGGAACTGTGGTAGGCTCCAGAGGAACAGAACCTCATATGTGGAATGTTGTAAAAATAAACAATCATTGGTATCATCTCGACGTTACGTGGGACACCGGTGGAGAATTCCAAAAATACAATTATTTCAATTTAACGGACGAAATGATTAAAAAAGACCACAAAATAAATGAACAGCTTAAGAAAACCACGGCATTTAAAGATAATATACGGTATAACTTTGAAATTCCCGTATGTAACTCCACAGAATACAATTATTACGAAAGAAATGCTTTAAAAATAAAAGATTTTAACTCCGATACCAACAATCAAATAGTCAAAAAATTAATTTCATCCGCAAAATCTAAAAATGAATATTTTTACATTAAGTTTGATAAAAACATTAGTTTGACTACCGCAAAAAATGATTTATTAATAAGACAGCCCTATAGATTTTTTACTTGCATAAAAAGTGCAAATCAATCTTTAGACAGAAATCATAAGATAAATGACAGTCAAGTCAAATATTCAGGAAACAGCTTCCAAAATGTTTTAATCATCAAATTATCTTACAAATAAGGAATTTTTTAAATGACAGATAAAAATAAAATACAATCGTTAACTTATGAACTTCTTAAAGCAATAGGAGAAAATCCCGAACGCGAAGGTTTGAAGGATACTCCCAAACGCATAGCTGAAATGTGCGAAGAAATATTCTCCGGAATAAATACTAATCCGGAGAATTTTGTAAAATTATTTAAAGAAGATTCCCAAACGAGCGATATCGTGGAAATAAATGATATTCCAGTGTATTCCGTGTGCGAACACCATCTTTTGCCTTTTTTCGGAAAAGCAAACATAAAATACATCCCAAAAGACGGTAATATTATGGGAATATCAAAGTTCCCGAGAATAGTGAATTGTTTTGCAGCAAAGCCTCAAGTTCAAGAAAGACTTACTCGGGAAATAGCTGAATTTTTGTTTAGTAAATTAAATCCACAAGGAATAAAAGTAACCTTGGAATGCTCACACATGTGCATGATTATGCGGGGAATAAAAGCACAGGGTTCAATGACAAAAACAACTTCCGTATTTGGAAATATAGAGTAAACAAGGTGATTTTATTGAGTTTTTTTAATTTTACAAATTACAAATTTGATTTAAAAAACAACCCCAAAATTATGGGTATACTAAATTTGACTCCGGATTCTTTTTCTGACGGCGGAAAATGGAACAGCTTTGAAAAAGCTATTGCTCGGGCAGAAGAAATAGAACAAGAAGGTGCTGATTTTTTAGATATCGGTGCTCAGTCTACAAGACCGGGATACGAAGCTGTAAGTGCAGACGAAGAATGGAACAGACTGGAAAAAGTTATTAAAGTAATAAAAAATAAAGTTAAAATTCCTGTTTCTGTAGATACGTTTTATCCCGAAGTCGCCGAAAAAGCCGCATATTACGGAGCTGATATTATAAACGACATAACAGGTTGTGAAAACAATCGAATGTTTGAAATCGCTAAAACTTATAGCTGCGGGATTGTAATAAATCACAATTATGAAACTTTAGATATAAAATCTTTTTTTGAAAAAAAGCTTTCTCAGGCAACAGAGTACAATATTAAACCGTGTCAAATTTGTTTCGACCCGGGAATAGGTTTTAAAAAAAGCAGAGTTCAGGATGGATACATAATAAAAAATCTTCAAAAATTTAAGCTTCCTCAAAATCCCATGTTAATAGGCGTTTCCAGAAAAAGAATCGTCGGAAAGTGCTGTGGAAATCCTCCGCCTTGTGAGAGAATGCCCGGAACAATAGCTGCAAACACGATAGCTGTACTAAATGGAGCGGATATCGTGCGTGTTCACGATGTAAAAGAATCCGTACAGGCATTGAAAGTAACTAAATTTATCAATAATATAGACACGGTGTAAATATGAAAGAAATAATAATTAAAAATTTAAAAATATTTGCTTATCACGGAGTTCACCAAGAAGAAAAAATTAACGGTCAAAATTTTTACATAGACGCCGTGTGTAAAATTGTCGGAGATTCGGAAATCGATAACATCGAAAACACCGTAAGTTATTCTGAAATAATTAAAAATATTAAAAAAAGTATGTTGTCGCAATCCTTTGATTTGATAGAAACGGCAGCAGATTACGTGTGCAAAGAATTAATTGAAAATTTCAGTAAAATATCAGAAATTGAGTTAATTCTTAAAAAACCTGAAGCTCCGATAAGAGAAGATTTTGAGTATGTAGCCGTAAAAACAATCAAAAAAAGAGAGGATTTTTTAAATTGAGTGAAGCAATTCTGTGTTTAGGGAGTAATCTCGGAAATCGAATTTTCAATGTTAAAGAAGCTTTGGAATCAATAAAAAGAATCCCAGAAACTAATATTTTAAAAATTTCCAATTTTTACGAAACCGAGCCTTTCGGGGTCAAAACTTCTCAAAACAAATATATAAACTGCTGCGTAAAAATTTCAACACAATTAAGCCCGGAAATTTTAATGGGCTGCTGTTTGGGAATTGAAGCGGCAATGAAACGAGTTCGAGAATACAAATTTTCTCCACGCACTATAGATATCGATATTTTAGCTTATGGGAAAGAAACGAGAAATGAAAAAAATTTAACACTTCCCCATCCTGAAATGCTAAAAAGAGCTTTTGTATTGGTGCCTTTAAAAGAGATATGTGACGGCACAATGTTTGAAAACATTGATTTTACACAAGATTTAAAAAAATGTGATTTATCAACAATAAAAAGGCTAATATAGAAATATTTATAATCATAATAGTTGACATAATCTTAAATAAATTGTACAATCTTTCTATATATAATTTCGATTATAGAAAGGTTGTGTTCATTTATGCCTGATGCCTTGAGTATGAATATAAGTAACATCCATGTACCTAAAGATATATTAAAGCGTTTTGAAGATTTATGTAATAAAATTCAAAAAGGGAAATTATTATTTGAAATTAAACAATTGCCGAACTGGTCTATTACAAAAGAAAATAAAGATGTTTTAGCAACGGAAAAATTAGTTTCAGATTTAAGAGGTGTATTCCGCTTTAAGGAACTTCAAGGGTTATATATAAGATTTCCAATAGAACAACTAAAAAATTCAGATGATCCTACTGCTAAGCAACTCCTAAGTATTAAAAGCACGATAGAAGGCGTTTCAATAACGTCAGAAAGCGGGTCTCCAGAAAAACTTTCTATAGAAAAATTTGTAAAACTTCCTTCTAGTACTGTTCCAGAAAGTGAGCAGCCGAAAAGTGAGCAGCCGGAAAATGAACAATCAAAAAAAAGTAATACGATAGAATTCTCAAAGAAAGAAAAGGATCGTGTACAAGCTGCTTGCAAAAATGTAGAAAAACTTGTAAATAATTACAATAGTAAAAACAAAAAAGGGCAATCAAGAACACTAGTTTATAAAAAAGCATGTACCGATAAAGATATATCTCCGGAAGAGTCAGAAGCTATTGCAATAATTTTCCATCTTTTTAGTTATTTCAGAGGTTGCAAAAGCAGCACTAAAATTATAAAAAAATACAACGAAATTAATAATTTTACTGAAAAATATAATATGACAATTTCAACAAACATACCCGATGATAAAACTAAAAAAAATTTAATGATTCCTATGCCGAAAGGCTTTAAAAACACAACATACCTAGAAGACTTACGTATAATATTAGAACGTAACAAAAAACAATATGAAGAGACACTAGATCTAGTAGAAAAACTAGAAAAGAAGGTTAGAAGAGACAACGCCGATAGTTCTATAGACATAAGAGACGCAATAAGAACAGTCGATAAATTCATAGATATTTTAGAAAACTTTGTAATAGAGCTTAAAAAATTTATAGCAGAGAACCATAAATACTCAAAATTTTTAAAAAAAAAGGCAAAAGGAATTATGAATCTGTATGAAAGTTCAGCTAAAATACGTATATATTTGGACTCATACAAAGAAATAAAATTTGGTATAAACTTTGGCGATCAAAGAAAAGATTTATTGTTTTTGGACAATGAAGTAGACACTTACAGAAAACATATAAATAATTTGATTATTACCGCAACCAAAGCAAAATCTATAAAAAAAATAGCTAATTGTGTTAATGTATTAAATGAAGATTATAGGGATTGTGCAGTACTCCGAACAAAAATCAGAAAAGTACGTCAAGAAAAAGCGCGCAACATGACATATGATGAGGCAGTGAAGTTCGGAAGGAAAGTAAAAAAATTAGCAGTACAAGCGAGCGAAGCAATCGGCCCATTACAGAATGGAATGTACAAATTACAAAAAATTTTGAAAAAACAAAAAGACAACGATTCTATACCAAATAAAATATGGAAAGTCATTCTTATATTGGGTGGAGTCGCTGGTGCAGTGTCCAGTTCAACAGCAGTACTTAAAAATTTATCTTTGTTATGAATAAATAATGCCGTTACAACACACATCACGTAATAATTATCTTACAGCCTAGAGATCGGACGTACTTTCTTAACGTGCAAATCCCTATTCTACCGGTTGCTTCTAAAGCAAACTGATACAGTCTGACGCTTGCGGAGGATTCGTTGATTGATATCCATAAATAGGTTTATATTCTTAAATGTTAACTGTTATCTCAATTCGTCTTCTTTATTTTCTAAATATAGCTCCTATTTCTAATCTTTATGATATTTGCAGTTTCGTTTTGTATGTAATAAACTTTTTGTCACTGACTTTAAATGTTTTCCTTTTGATGCTTTCTTTAGCAGTTTCCAAACCGATAAATCTATTTCACATCAAAAGGAAATTTTTAGGCCGTTTTTACATTACTTAAATTGCCACCAAACCACGCGGGCTTTCGCGTGGTTTTCTACATACAAAAATATAATTTGAATAAAATAATATATTGTGATACAATAAAAGACAGGAGTAAGCTAAGTAACCGCGTGCATTTTTAATGTATGAGGAAAGTCCGAGCTCCACAGAGCAGGTTAACGGTTAACAACCGCCGAGGGCAACCTTAGGGAAAGTGCAACAGAAATATACCGCCCTTAAACAGGGTAAGGATGGAAAGGCGAGGTAAGAGCTCACCGGCATGCAAGAGATTGCATGGCCCTGCAAACCCTAACCGGAGCAACACCGTTTGGTAAAATATGCGCTTGCTCGGCGCTTTATAAAGGTGGCAACGAGTCACTGCGGCAACGCTTGACCCAGATAGATGGTTACTCACGACAGAATTCGGCTTATCGGTTTACTCTTAAAATGTAACTTATTACACTTTTGCGATATGTTGCATTTTTTATTTTTTAAAAAACATTTTAGTATTTCATATACCGAAAAAATTTAATTTTTTAGATATACAATAATATAAATACGTTCGGCATAACATAAGTCTTTCTCTTGAATATTGACCTGTTGTCTACCGCAATTTTTAAATTTTACCGAATTTTATGACTATTTTCTCCATCTTCCAGCTTAGCTGGAAATATTTCTTTAGAGAGAGCTTTGTATGTTACTAGAATGATGCTAATACGATATGATACTCGCAAAAAGATTATTGCTTAATGAGTTTATGTTACTGAATTTTACAATTATAAATTAATTTTACTCGTACAACAAAAAAGCATCCGCATAACGGATAGTGTTATAATCTCAGATATTGGCAAGTTACAAATAGCTTTTTGTTAGTATGACGGACATACGTTTATTACTTGCTATCCCTTAAAAGGGTGTCTTGGATCAAATAAACTTAATTGATCACTTTCTCGATCTTGTTTTAACTATTTTTTATATATTCCTCATCGTTTTTTGTTTTTTCCTGCCGTGTCCACATAATAACATTTGCACTAAATTTATCGATTCCTATATGCAAATTTTATGTTTACAAACCTCTGGAATATCATCAAACTGCTTTTTCCTTTAGAAGTTTCCAAATTGCCGATTTAAAATAAATTTTTGTGTTTATTATATTTGTTACATCGCTTAAGCTACCACTGAACCACGCGGGCTTTCGCGTGGTTTTCTACATACAAAAAGCACCCGAATAACGGGTGGTGTTATAATTTCAGATATTGGCAAGTCACAAATAGCTTTTTGTTATTATGACGGTCATATATTTATTACTTATTATCTTTTAAAAGGGCCTCTTGTGTAAAATAAAATTAATTTATTCACTTTTTCCATCATGATTTGCACCTTTACCTGCTGTGTCTACATAATATATTTTGCACTAAAATTTTTAGATTCCTATATGCAAATTTCATATTTCCAAATCGCTGGTCTATTTTACATAAAAATAAGTTTTGTCTTTATTATTTTGTTACATCACTTAAAATTTATTAAACCACATTTTGATTCTAAATCTAAACGAGAAGTAAAAAGTATACCATCTAAATGGTCTATTTCGTGACAAAAAGCCCTTGCCTTCAAAGAACACGCACTATATTCTACGATTTCCCCTTTTCTGTTTTGAGCTCGTACTTTAACGACTTTCGGACGGATTGTCACTCCGTATTTTCCGGGGCATGAAAGGCAACCTTCTTCTTCTCTTTGCTCCCCGCTTGATTCTATTATCTCCGGATTTACAAGTTCTATATTTCCATCACCTACATTAACTACTACAACGCGTTTTAAAATTCCCACCTGCGGTGCGGCCAAACCGACTCCATGAGCTTTTTTCATAGTTTCGAACATATCGTCGATTAATATACCTAAATTGTTATCAAATTTTTCTATTTTTCTACATTTTTCATGAAGTAAAGAATCAGGTTCTTTTACTATATTTCTAATTGCCATTAGATTCACCTCATTAATTTATATAACAGTATTATAACATAATTTAAATTTTATTTCAATTCAGTTTGGGAGGAGAGCCTCCGTAACGTTCGTACCAGCAATCAGGCATAAGAGGATTAGAGGCTTTTTTTGCACTGTCTATATTTTCTACAACGCGACTTTCTCCTTTTCTTAGTTTTCGGGCAACAACTACCGTTCTGAATTCTTCAAATTCATATGAACAAGTTGAAAGAGTTAAAAGCTGGTCGTCTTTATTTATATCTACAGGAATATCTATTATAGAGCGAATTTTTATGTTCTTAACAAAATCTAAAAAATCTGAAGTTGTGTTAAATTCAGAGATTATATAGTTAAATAATTTTCCATGTTTTTCCAAGGTGTTTGTTTTAAATACAGATACTATTTTCCAACTGGATTCTTCTGCAGGAGTATCAAACTCTATAACAGGATTTTTTTTATAAAAATCCACATCCGAAAACTTTACCAAAGCTGCAAACATTTGACCGTCTTTCATGTGATGTCCGTGCACGACGATATTTTTTGCATTAACAGTATTCTTACAAGTTGGGTCTATAAAAATACTTCCGTAGCGTGTTTCTTCTTTTTTGTAGTTGTGATTTAAATAAAAATTCGAACCGTCTTCACTGTAAAGAACAGGATAATCAATCGGCGTGCCGCTTAAAAATATCCACGCTTTTATATCTTTGTTTATTTTTAAAAGAGACTCAAATTTGCTTTCTCCAGATGAAGTGTTATCATGGTAAACATTCTTAACTTCGTTGTTGTATTTGTTTAAAAAATATGGATCTATTATCAAAAGTTTAATTAAAACTCCTGAACAAATTAAAAAAACCACAAGAGAAAATCTACAAATTAACTTTCTTATATCAATCACTTCCCAACACAAAATAAGAAAGTCATTACAAGACTTTCTTATCTACATCTTTGAATATTGAAAACAGTTAATCGTCAAAATCAGAAAAGTCATCTTCTTCAACTTCGGCGCTTTTTGAATTTTCAGATAATTTTTCTCCGCACTTAGCGCAGTACACCGAATCAATTTCATTTTGACTTCCGCATGCGTTACATAAAACTTTGTTTTTTATTGAAGCAATCTGTTTTTTTAATTCTTCAATTTGAAGGGTGATATTATCTATTTGAGCTATACCGGCGTTTATTCCAGCTCTGTTCTCTACTTCGTTTTTCTCGCTTTGATAAACAATTTTTCCCAAATTTTCGAATTCCGATTTGAGGTCACTTTTAAACTCAGCAAGTTTAATGTTCAGCTTAGACACATCAACATACTGTCCTGCTTTTTCTCCTAATGCTCCCGCCGCAGCTTTGGCCTTTACAAAAATGTCTTCCAATACTCCCATTACTATCCTCTCCTTAAAAAAATTAGACTTTTCATTTATTATAACTAAAAAACACTAAAATTACAATGATTTATCAAAATTTATTTTTTATTGTCTATAGCCTTAATTATATTATTTTATGACAAAACTTAATCTTTCGCCATAATTAATTTTAAAATTGATTGTTTAATTTGATTTTTTAAATAACTATACCCTTCTAACCGACGAAACTCCACTTATTCGGGCAAGGTTATTTGTAATAAATCTCAAGTGTTCCAAATTTTTTATATTCAAGTTTATGAATATTTCTATTTTATTTTCCGGCACCAACTTAGAATTAAAAGATTTTACACGAAGATTCATCGCAGCAATTTTACGTGTAATATCCGTCAAAAGCTCTTCTCTTTCGCACGCCTTGATTTCAATTGTGGTATCAAAAGTAGAAAGGATACTATCTGCCCACGAAACACGAACCC
>CABUYS010000027.1 GCA_902495835.1 uncultured Oscillospiraceae bacterium
AAAATTAATTTATCATTTAATTAAGATATAACAAAAACAATTCCCCCAGCTTAGCTGAGGGAGTATTTATTATTATGAGAATATATCACACGTAGTTCAGATATTTTAAATGTACCTATTTAACTAATGGTCCTTTTTTGATTTTTGTTCACGTTCTATTTTAAACTTACACCATTCCCTAGACTCTATATTCATACTTTTTAACCATGAACCCAGTGCATCTCCTTGGTTCAAATTAGCACAAATAAGATCTACAACAGTACTATTTCTTATCAATGTAGCGTTTATGAAAATTACCATAGATTGAATATAACAACAAAAACCCCTAAGCGAGTTATTAATATCTTCAGAAAGACTAAAGCTTTTTTCAAATATAAGTTCCTCTAAAATAATCATTAAAGAATCAAGAAAACGTAATTTTGTATCAAGTACACATGCATTATGGAATGTATGAGCAACCATTCTATCAATAATTTCTGATCTACAATCTTGTAATGTTGGACACGAGTTCTCTTTTAAAAAATTATTTAATTTAGAAATAGCTACTGATATACAATTTTCAATAATAAACTTCCCATTAGCATCCATTATCAATAGATTACAAGCATAACCGCAAAATTCATTAAATATTTTCAAAGATTCCTCCTCTGACCATATTACCCTCTCTAAACGAATTACTTCACTTGCAGGTTTTGTCGTACTTGTGGAATCCGCTGCATCTTCTGATGAAACCATCGCATTAGCGGGATTCATACCAACCATAGGGGACACCATAGCAGCACTTAAAACTATTGATAAAAATTTAGATATGCCTTTTTTCATATTATTTCCTCCATTTAATTTAATATATAAGTGTTATACCATTAATTTCGTGGTGAATCAATACTATATTTTAATTTTTTAAATTATATAAAAACTAGTGTTAGTTTACTATTAAATCAAGATACATATAACAAAAAAATACCCACCGTAAAGGTGAGTATTCAAAAGCGAAAACTGTATTAATACATTCCGCCCATTCCGCCTTCTGGCATACCCGGTACTGCCGGAGCCGAGGGCTCTTTTTTATCAGCTATAAGAGCTTCGGTTGTAAGAACCATGCTTGCAACTGACGCCGCGTTTTCAAGAGCTGAACGTGTTACTTTTGTCGGGTCAACTATTCCGAATTCCATCATGTCTCCGTATTCGTCTTGAAGAGCATTGTATCCATATCCGACTTTTCCTTGATTCTTAACGTTTTGGACTATTACCGAACCTTCCAAACCAGCATTGATTGCTATTTGTCTGAGAGGCTCTTCCATGGATTTAAGAACAATTGCTGCTCCTGTTTTTTCGTCGCCTTCGGCTTTGGCAACTACCTCTTCAACTGCGGGAACAGCGTTTACAAGAGCTATACCGCCACCGGCTACAACTCCTTCTTCAACTGCTGCTTTTGTTGCTGCCAATGCGTCTTCTATGCGAAGTTTCTTCTCTTTCATTTCTATTTCCGTTGCGGCACCAACTTTAATTACAGCAACTCCTCCTGCAAGTTTTGCAAGGCGTTCTTGTAATTTTTCACGGTCAAAATCAGAAGTTGTTTCTTCTATTTGATTTCTTATCTGAGAAACTCTAGCTTTGATTTCTTCAGGATTTCCTGCTCCGTCAACAATGATTGTACGTTCTTTTTCTACTTTAACTTGATGCGCACGTCCTAATTGCTCAACTGTTGTGTCTTTGAGTTCCAGACCCAATTCTTCGGAAATAACTTCTCCGCCTGTGAGTATAGCTATATCTCTGAGCATTTCTTTTCTTCTGTCGCCGAATCCCGGAGCTTTAACTCCTACGCATGCGAAAGTTCCTCTTAATTTATTGACTATAAGCGTTGCAAGGGCGTCGCCTTCTATATCATCGGCGATTATTACCAATTTCTTACCTGATTTTACAACTTGCTCCAAGAGCGGAAGTATCTCTTGAATACTTATAATTTTTTTGTCTGTAATCAAAATATATGCGTCATCAATAACCGCTTCCATTTTGTCGTTGTCGGTTACCATGTAAGGAGAGACGTATCCACGATCAAACATCATTCCTTCAACAACTTCTGAATATGTTTCGGCTGTTTTGGATTCTTCAACAGTTATAACTCCGTCAGAACTTACTTTTTCCATTGCTTCGGCAATAAGGCTTCCGACGAATTCGTCAGCTGCGGAAATTGTTGCTACTCTTTTAATGTCCTCGGTTCCGTCAACTTTTTTGGAATTCTTAACAAGAGCGTCAACAGCGGCTTTTACAGCTGAATTAATGCCTTTTTTAAGAATCATCGGATTGGCTCCTGCTGCAACGTTTTTCATTCCTTCACGAATCAGTGTTTGAGCCAAAAGAGTTGCTGTAGTAGTTCCGTCTCCGGCTGTATCGTTTGTTTTTGTTGCGACTTCTTTTACAAGTTGAGCTCCCATATTTTCAAATGGGTCTTCAAGTTCAACTTCTTTTGCGATTGTAACGCCGTCGTTTGTAATCAGCGGAGCACCAAATTTCTTATCAAGTACCACATTTCTTCCTTTTGGTCCAAGAGTGATTTTTACGGTATCTGCCAATTGATTTATTCCCGCAAGTAAAGCTTTTCTTGCTTCTTCTCCATATGCGATTTGTTTTGCCATAAATATGTCTACTCCTTTAATCAGTTATGTTTTTGATTACGTTTAGATTATTAACCAATTATTGCCAAAACTTCGGACTGCGAAAGTACAATGTATTCTTTTCCGTTTAAAGTAAACGATGTTCCGCAGTTTTTGGGGATTAAAACAGTATCTCCCTGATTAAGATACATTCTAACTTCTCTGCCGTCAATCATTCCTCCCGGACCTCTTGCTGTAACAACAGCTGTTACTGCTTGCTCTTTAGAACTTCCGGCTAAAATTATTCCACCTGCAGACCTGTCTTTCTTTTCAACTTCAACTACAACTTTGTCTAATATAGGTTTAATAGATTGCATTTTAGAAAAACCTCCTTAAATAGTTAGATGCGTTAGCACTCGTCTTTTCTGAGTGCTAATACATATTTTATTATCTATCAAATAAAAAATCAATAGATATTTTAATTTTATCAAAACGTTGTTGTTATGTGTCAAAAACATAGCTTGTATTATACATATTTTTAGAATAAATATATAACAAAACAATGGGTTTACCTAAATTTTTACATACCAAATTTTTTAACACAAAATAATAAACATTCGTTTTGAGTAAAATCACAAGTATAAACATCTATAAAAGTAAATAAATATACACCCGTTTTGCATGAAATGTTTCATTTTCGGGCGTACTATTGGCAAGCTACAAGTGGTTTCTTTACAAGCTATGCAGTTACTCTTTTGCTGTTTGCTACTCTTAAAAGAATTTTTTGAGGCACAAATAAACCTACTTCTCAGTTATGTATATTTATTCAACCGGCAAATTCCTTGTTATCAATCGCGTCTAAATAAATCTAATATAATCTAATACTTGCGAAAAATTATTACTTGCTACCCATAAATATCAATCGTTTTACGGGTTTATTCTGATTCAATTGATTTTTTTGATTTTATCTTTCGAGTATCGGATATTTTCATTTGAAAGACTAAATATCAATAAATTTTCATAAAATTACTCTGCTCTTTAATTTTAATTTCTTAATGAGCTATCCTTAAAATGCTTGTTTATCACATTAGATTTTTCTTCATCGTTTAATTATACTATTATTTTTTTCTACATACAAAAAGTGGAATCTTTAATTAAAAGATTCCACTTCCGATATTTCACACGTTATTATTTTACAACCTGGCGTATTGCGAGTTCATAAAATTCTCCTTTTTTGTCCATAAGTTCGTCATATGTTCCTTGCTCTACTATCTTTCCTTTATCCATGACAAGTATTCTGTCGCAGTTTTTTATAGTGGAAAGTCTGTGTGCTATGACTACTCTGGTACTGTTCAGCTTAGCGATACTATTTGAAACATGATTTTGAGTAATATTATCAAGTGCCGAAGTTGCTTCGTCCAAAAACAGTATTGAGGGTCTGTTTATAATTGCTCGAGCTATCATCAATCTTTGTTTTTGACCTCCTGAAAGGCCTCCCGCTCCTTCGGAAATCAAAGTATGCATTCCCATAGGCATGGCTTTTATATCTTCTTCTATTCCCGCCATACGAGCAGCTTCCCATGCGTCGTCCATGGTTTTCCAAGGTGAAGTTATAATTATATTTGAGAAAATATCACTCGGGAACAAAGAACCGTTTTGCATTACGACACCTATTTTTTGACGAACGCTTCTTAAATCAAGACTTGTCAAATCATGTCCGTCGTAGTAAACAGCGCCTGCGTCGGGGTCTTCAAATCCAAGTAAAATTCTCATAAGAGTAGATTTACCGCAACCGGTCTTTCCTACTATTCCGATGTATTCTCCTTTTTTCACCTTAAGACTAATGTTATCGAGAATCGTCGGCCCGTCTTTGTCGTATTTAAAGGAAATATTATTCATTTCAATATTTCCCGACAACGCTGTTGGAATCTTGCGTCCCGAACCGCTTTCTGGTTTTTGTTCCATAACGGGTTTTATCATTTTTAAGATAGGTTGCAGATTTGCAATTTGAAGAGCAATTCCGCTGAGAGACATTATCGCCGCTGTTACCGAACCGTACGCCATGTTAAATCCCATATAGTCATCTAGGCTGACTCCTGTTGTGACGGTGCAGTAATAAAGAACCATCTGTCCTACCGTTGATATTATCAAACTTATAATTCCGCTGATTTTTATTAAAAGCGGAGGAGAATAATCCAATTTTTTAACATCCGAATAAATTTCTGCCCATTTTGCGAAAGCTCTTTTTTCTGAACCTGTAACTTTTATCTTTTGAATTCCTCCAAAAAGAGCATAAGTCCACGACTGCAATTTGGGGTCAATCTCAAGTTTTTTATTGTATATGCTCTGGCGGTAAAAAGTTATGAAAATCTGATATGCAACAGTAACGAACACTATAATCATACCTGGGAGTACAAGAGACGGCCCGTATTGATACATCTGGAAGAAATAAGCAAACGAAAATACTGCCGAGAGAGTAGATGCAAACGATTGCCTGATTATTTGACAAAGTGATGCGATATATCCCATTCTACTGGCTAATTCACCCGCGGTATAGCCTTTAAAAAACTTGGTCGGCAACGTGAAAAATCTTATCATTATTGCACTGTTTACAGACAAAGTCATTCGGCTACCCAGCCTATTGGAAACTATACTGCTTGTAATTGACATCAACGTCTTACCTACCGCTTTACCTACATAAAACGTTGCAAGCGGCCAGATAAGTGCAAGTGCTCCTGAAGGAATAATATCTTTATAAATAATTTTTTGAATAATAGGTCCGGCCATTCCCAAAAGCTGAGCTACCAGATAAGACGAAAGTATAAACACAACATCTACAAAAGACAAACTTTCGACCATAAATTTCAACAAATCTCTTATCTTAAGAGACTTCAAAGGGAAAGCACGATAAAAACAAAAAGCGTCCACATTTAAATTTTTTGCGGTTTGACTGTTTATTTTTATCCTTTCTCCTTCGGGACTTATATATTCATATCCGCCCCATTTGCGTGGAAAAATCGCAACTACATCGCCTTCGATCGTCGAACCCAGCAAACATCCCGTGTTATCTTTCCACCATTCGCCGTGAAGTTCTACTCGTCTTCTCATTGTGTCGGATGGCTTCAACATGTAATCAAGTTGTGCGTCCAGAGTTTCTACTCCGTCGGGGATTGTGGGGATATCTTTACCTAAATATTTAAGTATCATCGCAACCGCTCCGCGAGCCTGGTGATGCGCTTTAGGAGTATTTATACCAACTATTGAAAGAAGGTCTGAAAATGCTCCTTGGAACATTTCATCGTCACTTTTTCTTCTTTTTTCAATTTGATTTTCTAAAAAACTTGTTTCCATAAATGCTCACCTCCCCTATTCCGTTATTACAAGTTCTTTGTATTTTCCGCCACGAGCCATAAGCTCTTCGTGCGTACCACGTTCGGAGATTACTCCGTGGTCAAGAACTATAATTTCATCGCAATCGCGTATCGTAGAAAGCCTATGAGCAATTACCACACACGTACATCCCGCTTTTCGTATATTGTTCATTACTATATTCTCGGTTTTTGCGTCAAGTGCGGAAGTCGCTTCATCAAGAATAATAATTGTCGGTTCTTGAGCAAGCGCCCTTGCAATTTCAATACGTTGACACTGACCTCCCGAAAAGTCAGTTCCGCCTTCGCTTATTACGTGTTCATATCCGTCAGGTCTTGAAATTATCGCACTGTGGATATCCGAATCTCTTGCCGCCAAAGTAACCGCAAAATCTTCAATAGACTCATCCCACATCCTGATATTATTCTTGACCGTATCGTGGAACATTATCTTATCTTGGTCAACCATTACGACTGAACCATGGAATTTATAAGGGTCAATATCATCTTTTTTCTTTCCGTCAAAAGTTATTTCACCTTCCCAGGGTTTATAAAGACCAGTAATAAGCTTTGCAACCGTGGATTTGCCGCTTCCGCTTCCGCCTACTACGGCTATCCATTGACCCGGTTTCATACTCATATTGAAGTCGGTTAAAACCGGTTTGGCTAATTTTCCGTATCCGAATGTTACATTTTTAACCTCTATATATCCCTTTAATTTGCTTTGATCAGCACCTTCATCTTTTGTTGTTGACGGGACATCAACAGGATAATCCAAAACATCTTCGACTCTTTCCATTTCACAGCGCATTTCAACATAGTTTTGGTATATGTCAATTATATTGTTAACGGGGCTCATAAACATTGACAAATATCCCTGGAAAGCCGCCAACATACCTACTGTGAAATCTCCTTTCATGATTACATATATACCGCAAAGAACCAAAATGCAATCCGAAAGAGTATCTACAAATCCCGGAACGGAACCTATATACTGAGTAAATTTAGATATGGCAACTATAGCGTTGTTTTGTTTGGCAAAATATCCTGCCCATCTTTCAAAGTAACCGCTCTCGGCTCCTGTTGATTTTATTGTTTCTATCATTTCAAATCCCGAATAGGTAACACTCATAAGTTTACCTTGGGTCGGTATTGACGCCCTTTGAAAATCCAGCATTTTCTCGGACATATATTTTGCAAGGAACATATTTATAACCGCCGCTCCGATTCCTATCAAAGTCAAAACCCAGCTGTATTTAAGCATTATAAACAAATAAAAGAAAAGTGAAATTATTCCGCTGAACATCGGTGCTATTTTATGAATAAGCGTCAAAGCTATGGAAGAAGTGGATTCCTGACGCGAAACAACGTCTCCGACGTTTCTTTGCGAAAAGAAATTCAGCGGCAAACGCAAAACATGCCACATAAACTCTGCGCTGGAAGTAAGTGCAAATTTTCCTTCGATTTTAAGCCAGTACACGGAATTTATTATTCCGACCAAAACCTGAACTAATAATACCGCTCCCATTACTCCCAAAAATGGCATCAACCATTCAGGATTTTTTCCCGTGAGCAAATTATCGGTAAATACACGCGAAAACATCGGCGAAGTAGTCGCAATAACATCTCCGACTATACTTATTATTACCGCCAATATAAACGGTATAAGTGCTCCGCGAAGGCATCTCTTTGCAAAAGAAAACACGCTCTTTGGCTTGCCTTCCGGTTTAAAGTCTGCAGAAGGCTTCATTGTAAGAGCAATTCCTGTAAAAGATTCATCGAATTCTTTTGCCGAAACTGTAACTTTTCCCCTCGCAGGGTCGTTGATATAGTATTTGTTTTTCTTTTCGTCTATTCCGCACAAAACCACAAAGTGATTGAAATTCCAATGGATTATTACCGGAAGAGTCAAAGAACCCAAAGAAGAAGGCTCAAGTTTATATCCTCCGGCTTCAAATCCATAAGAACGAGCCGCAGAAAGCATATTTTTAGCAACACTTCCGTCACGTGAAACGCCGCAGTCCGCACGAACTTGGGTCAGCGGAACCCATTTTTTGTAATATGCCGCTATCATACAAACACAAGCCGCACCGCATTCGAGTGCTTCCATTTGCATGACAATAGGCACTTTTAACCTTTTGCTCAACATCTTACGCACCTCCTGTTATTTATTTTCGAATATGAGTTCGTATAATTTTGTCTCCCCTACAATCGCCGAAACCGTACAATTCGTTCCTTCAACGATTTCAACTTCGTTTCCTTTTTCATTTGACCACTCACCCAGGCCTATCTCAATTTCCATAACATTTCCGTTTTGCATCGAAGAACTTACAAGCGGCAAAACCGTTTGAGGATTATCAAATTTTGAATTAAGATATTCAGCCGTAACTACGTCATCACTCACCGAAAGAACTGTACCGTTGATATAACCGTATTCGGAACTCGGTGCGTCTTCGGGAGAAACACGGGCAGACATTCCTTCTTTAATTCGTTTACTTGCCGCAACGGGAACATAGCAGTAAACTCTTGGGGAATCTTTTAAATCTTTGACTATGACTCCCTGCATGTCAACGGTTTTGGGAATGCCTCCCGAAAAAATCCACACCGCTCCCGCTGTTAAAATGGTAAATATTCCGATTAATATTGCTATTAAACTCGGATTTGTTACTTTGATATACTCGTTAAGCTGCTCGGGGGAAGAAACTCTTTCCAATGAACTCTTTCGAAATAAATTACTTCCGTTTTCTGACATATTCCTCACCTTTCTTTTTTAGACATATTAATCTTAATTATAAGTAAATTATTGTACTATTTATAAATATTAGTATAAAAAACAATTATAGTCAACACTTTTTTGATTGTTTATATATAAAATAATAAAAAAATAACAGATTTTTCATAGTTAAAAAAATCTGTCATTCGTTTATTTCTATTTCTTCTTAAAATTCTTTATAACTTTAAGCCTTGAAAATTCTTCGCGTTCTTTTTCTTCCAAAGCGTCCGAAATTGATTTTATCTGATTTTCAAACTTCGGTATCATAATGTTTTTAAGAGCATTGGCTCTTTTTTGAGTCTTCTTTATTGCGTTTGCCAAAAGATATACGCTTGTTTCAACTTCCGCAAGGCTTGCAGTCATTTTACTTACCTCGCGAAAACACGAATAAGCTTTATCCAAATCCGAATTCGAATCATAGAGTCCAAAAGGAATTTCATCAACTTCGCTTTCTTTGAAATTCACTATAGGTATTTCAACTCCCATAACGCTCCTGAAAGAAAGGTTAAGACCTGATTCCTCGGGGACTGCTTGAGACAACTCTTCGCAAACTCCGAGTGCTATGTTAGCCTTTTTAAGAGTCGTAAATGCCTTTGTGTAGGTTTCATCTATATTGTTTTGAATTTCCTCGGCACGCTCTATCAGAGCCATCATTTCACGGACAAGAATATTTCGTTTTCTGTCCAAAAGTTCAAACCCGAGTTTGGAAAGGTCAAAAGATTTCTTCGCGGCTATTAAATTTCCTTTTGTGGGAGCTACTTGATTTGACATAATTTACCTCCCCGACAAATTAATTATCGTCTGCGTCGTCGATATCATCGTCCATTTCTTCGGACGCTTCATCTTCAACAAATTCAGTCTTGTTCTTGCGTTCAAGGAGTTCTTTATCGTCGATATAGTACTTATCGAGAGTTTCGCCGCTGACTCTGTCAAGCTCTTGCCTCGGCAGCGTTGAAAGAAGTCTCCAACCAAGTTCCAAGCTTCGCTCTATTGACCTGTTATCATTAAATCCCTGGTTAATGAATTGCTTTTCAAAGGAATTTCCGAAATTGATATAAAGTTTATCAATCGGCGACAAATCTTCTTCACCTATAACCGATGCCAAAGCTCTTGCGTCCTGAACTTTTGCATACGAGGCAAAAAGCTGATTGGCAAGTTCGGGATGATCGGCTCTTGTAAATCCTTCTCCGATTCCGTCTTTCATAAGTCTTGAAAGCGACGGCAAAACAGAAATCGGAGGATAATATCCTTTGCGGTCTATTGCTCTGTCAAGAACAATTTGACCTTCGGTAATGTATCCCGTAAGGTCAGGTACGGGGTGAGTTATATCGTCATTGGGCATAGTAAGAATCGGAATTTGCGTAACCGAACCCTTTTTACCTTTGACTATACCGGCACGTTCATAAAGTGAAGCAAAATCTGAATAAAGATATCCTGGGTAGCCTTTACGACCCGGAATTTCCCCTTTCGAAGAACTGAATTCACGATGAGCTTCTGATTATGAAGTCATATCCGTCATATTTACAAGAACGTGCATTCCGAGTTCAAAAGCAAGATATTCAGCCGTAGTGAGTGCACATCTCGGAGTTAAAATTCTTTCTATTACCGGGTCATTCGAAAGGTTCAGATACATTACAACCCTTTCGATTACTCCCGATTCGTCAAATTTACGTCTGAAATACTCCGCGACGTCATTTTTTACTCCCATGGCGGCAAAAACTATTGCAAGATTATTTTCTTCCCCCTCGGCAAGCTTCGCCTGTCGGGCAATTTGAACAGCAAGTTCATTATGTTTCATACCTGAACTTGAAAATATCGGAAGTTTTTGCCCTCTTATAAGAGTGGAAAGCGTGTCTATCGAAGAAATTCCCGTATTTATATAGTTTTGAGGATATTCCCTTGCTATCGGATTTATCGGAGTTCCGTTGATATTCATTTTTTTGTGAGGAAAAACTTTTCCCAAATTGTCTATCGGTTCGCCGGAACCGTTGAAAACACGTCCCAAAATCTCGGGAGAAAGTGAAATTTCCATAGGATGACCCTTGAGCTTAACTTTTGTATCGTCAAGAGCAATCGATTGAGTTCCTTCAAAAACCTGAACTATAACTCTACTGCCTTCAATTTGAACTATACGGCCTTTTCTGTAGTTTCCGTCACCGAGTTTAATGTCAACGACTTCTTCGTATGACGCACCTTCAACTCCGTCCAAAACTATCAAAGAACCGCTTATTTCTTTTAATCCAACGTAATTGAGTACCAATTGTTTCACCTCTCTTTTTACGGTCTGTCACCTATGATTTTATTTAAAGTTTCATCAATTAAACGTTTGTAATCATCGAGTAATTCCAACTTATCGTTGGGCACGTCGTATTTTATACGTGTAAGTTTATCGAAAATTCCCGTTTCGATAACCCTTGAAATAGGTATCGAAGCGCTTATAAGTTGACGCACTCTTTTATTTAAATAAAGAATTACTTTCATCATCTTTTTTTGTTTCTTTAGCGGTACAAAAGTATCGTCTTTATGGAATGCGTTTTGTTGTAAAAATCCTACTCTTATTACTTTTGCAATTTCTATTATAAGCTTCTGGTCATCGGGCAAAACATCCGCTCCGACGAGTTTTACTATTTCCATAAGCTTATCTTCTTCGCTCAAAATTGAAGCTATCTTTTTACGATATCTTATAAATGAATCTCCCGCATTTTTCGAATACCACGGGTCAAGGTCGCCGAAGTATTCACTATAGCTGTTTATCCAGTTAATGGCAGGATAGTGTCTTGCATATGCAAGCGCTTTATCAAGTGCCCAAAAACACCTCACGAAACGTTTTGTGTTTTGAGTAACAGGTTCGGAAAAGTCCGAGCCTTGCGGAGAAACTGCTCCTATTATCGTAACGGAGCCTTCGCTTCCGCTCAAAGTTTCAGCTCTTCCCGCTCTTTCGTAGAACGCAGACAAACGAGACGGCAAATACGGTGGGAATCCTTCTTCGGCGGGCATTTCTTCAAGTCTTCCCGAGATTTCTCTAAGTGCTTCAGCCCAACGAGATGTAGAATCTGCCATAATTGCGACGTCATAGCCCATATCACGATAGTACTCTGCAAGAGTTATACCTGTGTAAATTGAAGCTTCACGGGCAGCAACGGGCATATTCGAAGTATTCGCTATCAAAATTGTTCTTTCTGTCATGGGTTTGTTTGATTTCGGGTCGATAAGTTTTGAAAATTCGTCTACGACCTGACTCATTTCATTTCCGCGTTCACCGCATCCGACGTAAACTATTATGTCTGCGTCACACCATTTTGCTAATTGGTGTTGAGTCATCGTTTTACCTGTTCCGAATCCTCCCGGAACAGCAGCCGCTCCGCCTTTTGCAACCGGGAAAAGCGTGTCTATTATTCTTTGTCCCGTTATAAGAGGAATATTTGACGGCAGTCTTTTTTTCATGGGTCTGGGAATACGTATCGGCCAATGCTGGCAAAGAGTCAATTCATGAATTTTTCCGTTTGACTCCTTAATCTTTACGATTACGTCGTTTACTTTGTATTCACCGCTCGGCACCGCTTCCAATACTTCGCCTTTTACGTTCGGCGGAACAAGACATCTGTGTTCTATAACGGAAGTCTCGGGGCATCTTGCATATATCGTACCGCTTTCCAGAAAATCTCCCGCTTTTACACAAACTTCCACTTTCCAAAGTTTATCGGGATCGAGAGCAGGCACGCTGCATCCTCTTCCTATAAACGAACCGCTCTCTTCTTGGATTGATTTAAGCGGACGCTCAATTCCGTCAAAAATATTGTTAAGCATTCCGGGTCCGAGACAAACTTTCATCGGACCTCCCGTGCCTATTACGGGTTCACCGGGCTTAAGTCCGGTAGTTTCTTCATAAACCTGAATCGTGGTAAATTCATCGGTAACGCCTATTATCTCACCGATAAGGCGTTCGTTTCCGACATATACCATTTCCATCATGGAAAATGATTTGGTTCCTTTAACGGTCACAACAGGACCGTTTATGCCATATATAACATTATTATCATTCATATCGGTAACAAGCACATACAGAAAACCTGCTGCGGGTGCTCACCCTCCTGACCTAAAAATTAATTTTTTTATCAAACCAAAAGTACTCCGAAATTTTCCGCTGCCCAATCTTCTTCGTCTTTGAGCTTTGCGTCGAGCGTTTCGTCGGCTATGAGGCCGCGAGTCCTGCTGTATCCTCTTATTCCGCCGATGATTATATCTCCTGCAACGCTTATCCTGCACTTTCTGCCGAAAGCTTTTTGAATCATTTCAGAATATTTCATATCACTTTCTTTGACAAAAAGCTCCGTATCGGATTCGGTAAGAACTTTGGATATTTGCGAAGCGTACTCTTTAAGCGTATCGGAATACTTTTCCGAAAAGGTAAAATCAATAAGTTTATTTCTGCATTCTCTGAAAATTTCTTTCATCATTTCGCGGCGTCTTTGAGAAACTCTTTTTCGCTCCGCAAGCTCCTTGTGAGAAACTTCAACAACAATTTTGTTTTTCATGCCTATGAGCTCTTTTTGAATCATATTGTTGACGTCTTCCATAATTTCGGCTTCGGCTTTTTCGAGTTCGCGTTTTTCTATTTCTTTGATTTCATCTGTAATTTTTGATTTCTGCCGCTTGGCATACTTATCTATGGTGTTCAAAAAGTTACTGGATTTAAAGCTTTTGTGCACGTATTTCGCCTCCATTCTGCGTCGCAAGCTAAATTTTAAGTCCGATTGCTTCTCTTATATAATTCGTAATTGCGTCTTTCTTTCTGCCTTCGGATTTTCCGTCGGGGATTTCAACTATCAAAGGCTTTTGACAGGTACTTTTAAGATTATAAATATAATCTTTACACATTGATGCAAGCTTTTCGGTGATTAAAATTATTGCAACGTCTTCTTTTTTCATGGCATCGCCGACTGATTTCTCAACTTCTTCGGGCGTACGGGCAATAACCCCTGTTATACCGGCCAAACGCATCCCGACCAAGGTATCGGTATTATCACTTATAAGCTCAAAACGCATAATTTTATGCTCCCAATACCAAAGAATCGAGTTTACCGAACATCATTATAGAAACAACGAGTCCGAAAATTGCGATACCTTCACCGAGTGCAACGAGAATAAGTGCTTTACCGAATACTTGAGGATTTTCCGAAGTAGCTGCAATTGCTGCAGGTGCTGCTGAAGCAACGGCTATTCCTCCGCCGATTCCTGAAAGACCTGTAACTAAAGCTGCTGCTATAAGTCCTACTCCGTAAGCACTTGCGTTTGCTGCAGCGGTAGCAGAAGAAACTGCAGAAGCGGCTTCTGCACCTTCAGCGTGAGCCGAAATTGCAGGCATTATAAAACACATTAATGCAACAAATGCTGTGGAACATATTTGAAGAGCAACGGCCCTTTTTTTGTTTGCGCCTCTTTTTACCGCTTTAATTGCAATCCATGTGCTAAGAGCTATACAAAGTCCTGGAATAATAAAATACAAAAATGACATAATAATAACCTCCAAAATTATTAATTTAATTTATTTTCAAATTTTTTAAATTGAAAAGCATTCTATGCGTCTTCTTTGACTGTAACGGGAGTAAATACTCTTCCCTGTCCTTCGAAGAATCTGCTGAACATCTCATAAAATTCAAGCCTTAAAACCTGAATCCCTGCCAAAAGTGCTTCGAGTAAAATAACAACTGCGTTTCCTATAACAACGGTGATGACATATCCTGCTCCGCTAAACATATTTGCAAGAGTAAATACAACCATCATCATTCCCGCATGACCCAAAACATACGCTCCTACACGCGAAAACGATACCGTGTTTGTAACATAACTTAAAACCACTTCAAAAAGTTCTATTACGCTTTGCATGATGTAGTCCGCCCAGCTGTCGGGTTTCCAATCACGTTCGTGATTTGCAATCTTAATGAGTATTTCGCTAAACATAAGCAGTATCATCGGTATTACTATAAGCACGGTTATATATGCGGCGTTTACTGCTCCCGTGTGGAGCATTACCATATCAACGAGCATAAACATTGCCGAAGAATACAGCACCAGTCCGCATATTCCGTTCGGACCGAAAAGTGCTTCTCCGATATGCTTTCTCTTAAATGCCGAGTAAATTCCGAGCATCATTGCAATAATCAAAAGCACAACTCCGATTCCGACTGCAATGTAAAGTATATAACTCGTGGTGGAAGAATTCATTACTTCAACGGGTTTTTCCGAAAGTCCGAACACGTTTTTATAAAACGGATCCAAAGCATGTTCGAATCCAAAGACC
>CABUYS010000028.1 GCA_902495835.1 uncultured Oscillospiraceae bacterium
CGGTAAAACACTTTGCATGTCCGTTTCGTTTGTGTTGTGGGCTTTTTATAAATTCAACGGCTCGGCTTTTGCTTTTTGCGGAAAAACAATACGGTCTTTAAGAAGAAATCTCATAACTCCGATAATTCCGATTATTCAGGGAATGGGTTTTAAGTGCCGTCAAAAAATTTCCGAAAATCTTATAGAAATATCTTTTAACGGTAGAACTAATCTTTTCTATTTGTTCGGAGGCAGAGACGAATCTTCGGCTGCACTTATACAAGGAATGACCTTATCGGGAGTATTGTTCGATGAAGTCGCCCTTATGCCCCGCTCTTTTGTAGACCAAGCTCTTGCAAGGTGTTCGGTTGCGGGTTCGAAATTCTGGTTTAATTGCAATCCCGAGTACCCCGGTCATTGGTTTTACAAAGAATGGATATTAAAGGCAAAAATGAGAAACGCTTTTTACCTTCATTTTACGATGGACGACAACCCTTCTCTTTCCGAAACAATGAAAGCAAGATACAAACGATTATATACGGGGAATTTTTATCAGCGGTTCATAGAAGGAAAATGGGTAGCTGCCGAAGGGCTTATATATCCTTATATGAGCAGTGATTCGGCTTTTTGCGATGTGCCGCGAGATAATTTTTCAAGATATGCTTTGTCGTGCGACTACGGCATAGTGAATCCTACTTCTTGTGGCCTTTGGGGGGAACTTGACGGCACTTGGTATCGAATAGATGAATATTATTACGACTCCAGAAAAGAAGGTGAAACCAGAACGGACGAAGAGCATTACCGAGAAATTTGCTCCATGATAGGAGATAAATTTATCGATTCCATGGCAGTCGACCCATCGGCCGCAAGTTTTATAACACTTATAAGACGATGCGGAAAACTAAAAGTTATTCCTGCAAAAAACAACGTCACAGACGGAATAAAAGATGTTTCCGCAGCTCTTAAGAAAGGAGAAATAAAAATATGTAAAAACTGTATAAATTCCGTAAGAGAATTTTCTCTTTACCGCTGGAATGACAACGGAAACAAAGATACACCCATCAAAGAAAACGACCACGCAATGGATGATATACGATATTTTGTAAGCACCATAATGAGTGCGGGCGACGACACATTTTTTGCCTTTGCAGCCCGCAGATAACAAAGGAGTGTAAAAGTGGAATTTTTTAAAAAGAAAAAACCGATTCCTGCCGCCGTTCAAACAGCTCCGGCACCATGCAGAAACAATCACCCGTTTACAGTACTGGAAAAATACATGGGTCTTTCCAATCCTGAAATTAAGCTTTACAAAACTTTAAGAGAAGCTGTACCGATTATTGATGCTGCTATTTCAAAAATTTTAAGGCTTACGGGCGAATTTAAAATCAAGTGCGAAAATGAGCAAATCGAAAAACAAATCAATGATTTTATAGCAAACGTTCAGGTTAATTCATGCAGTAAAAATGCAAACGGATTTATTATTTCGCACCTCAACCAGCTTCTTACATACGGAACCGCCGTGGGAGAAATAGTAATAGATTCAAGCGGAGAAAACATTGCCGCACTTTACAATTCTTCTTTGCTTGACATTGAACTCAAATCCGGAGCAAATCCTCTTAAACTGGAAATCTTTCGTAAAAATGAGGATGGCTCTTGCAAATCGGTAAATTACCCCGAGTTAATACTTATCTCAACTCTTAATCCCGACCCGGGTTATGTTTACGGAAATTCAATAATGAAGGGTCTTCCTTTTGTAAGCAACATACTTTTAAAAATTTACCACAGCATAGGCATCAACTGGGAACGACTTGGAAATATTCGGTTCGCAGTTACGTACAAGCCTTCGGGAGACGCAGGAGAACGTGCTTATTCTCGTGAAAGAGCAACCCAAATTGCTTCGGAATGGAGCAAAGCTATGCAAAATTCAATGACTCCCAGCGACTTCATTACTATAGGCGATGTAAACATAAAAGTAATCGGAGCCGACAACCCAATTATGGACAGCCAAGTTCCCGTAAGGCAAATGCTAGAACAAATAGTCAGCAAACTTTCAATTCCTCCGTTTTTACTCGGTCTTAACTGGTCAACTACAGAAACCATGTCGACTCAACAAGCAGAAATCCTCAGCAGCGAACTTGAATCTTATCGCAGACTTTTAAATCCCGTTATTAAAAAAATATGCGATACATTTCTTATGATTCAGGGAATACAAACGGAATACAAAATCATCTGGAACACAATCGACCTTAAAGACCAACTTCAAATAGCAAACACAAGACTTACCAATGCAAGAGCTCTTGAAATTGAAAAACGCATTGAAAAAAACTCTCAAAATGAAGGTGAAAAATAATGAAAGACGGTTATGTAATAAAAAACAAGTCTGAATTAAAAATAACCGACAATGAACTTGCTCTCATAAACAAATTCACACGAAGAAATTTCTCTAAAGAAGAAATCTACACTTTTACCGTTGTGCTTTGCGACAACGATATCGACAGAGAAAATGAAAGATTTTCAAATGAAGCTTTGGAAAAACTTGCCGAACTTTTCGTCGGAAAAACAGGAATAATCGACCATAATGCTTCAAGCGAAAATCAAACCGCAAGAATTTACACATGCAAGACGGAATTTGTTGAAAAAAAACTTAACAAATTAAAAGAACCGTACAAACGACTTGTAGCCAAAGCATATATGCCCAAATCCAATAAAAATAAAGATATTATTCTTGAAATAGATTCGGGAATTAAAAAAGAAGTAAGCGTTGGATGTATGGTCTCTAAAAAAACTTGCTCCGTTTGCGGAAAGGATATTGTAAATGAATCATGTTCTCACGTAAAAGGACGCCGGTACAAAAAAGATGGCGTTTCAAAAATCTGCCATGTAATTCTCGATAATCCAACAGATGCATATGAATGGTCATTTGTGGCAGTACCTGCCCAGCGAGAAGCAGGAGTAATAAAAGCGTTTATCCCAACACAGAACGGAGGTGATACAAAAGTGGAAGACATTATCAAAAGTTTAAATTCCGGAGAATCAATAACATTGAGCAAAGAGCAGTCACGAAAAATATTCGATTTGATAGACTCTCTCAGCAAGAAAGCCGAAATTGGAAATTTTTACAGAGAAGAATTGAAAAATGAAGTAGTAAAACTTTCTGCAATGGTTCAGCCCGAAGTAAGCTTAAAACTTATGAAAAGTGTAGCTGAAAAACTGGATATTGAAGAACTCAAATCTTTCAAAGACAGTTTCAAGTCAAAACTTTCGCATTTAATTCCCTCAAAACCACAGCTAAGCACAGAAAACACAGACTCAATTAAAAATCTGAACACTCAATTTAAAATATAAAACGGAGGAATGTAAAATGGCATTTTGTGATTCAATAAAACTCGAAAAAGGTATGTATTCTGTAAGCGGTAAAGGATTTACTCAAGTTCTTGAAGAATTGGATCCTTCAGAAAATTATAAAGGAACTCCAATGGAAAATTTGGACGCATATCAACGTCAGTTAAAACGTTTTGGCATAAAAGTCAACGGACCTGGATGCGATAAAGTTGAAAAATTCTTTAGTGCTCCCGATTCTGCGGTTTTGTTTCCTGAATTTATTTCAAGAGCTATCAAAAAAGGTTTGGAAGCTTGCGACATTCTGCCTTCAATAACAGCAGCTCATACTTTTATCGACGGAATTGATTACAGAACAATTTCTTCGGCAACCGAAACATACAATGAAAGCACAATGGGCGGCGAAGGAAAACTCATAAGAGCTGTAAACGTAACCACAAACGATTCGCTTATCAAATTACAAAAATACGGCAGATTATTCTCTTCTACATATGAAGCTTTGAGATTCCAAAATCTTGACGTTGTTGCAATAATTTTCAAACAAATTGGTATGGACATTGCTTATGAACAACTCGGAAATGCAGTTGCAACTTTACTTCCTGGAACTTCCGAAACCGACGCTGTAGAAAATGCATCTACTTTGGGCACGCTTACATATGCTGATCTTCTTAAACTTTGGGCAAAATTATCTCCGTATCAACCAAACGTAATGATAGCAAATGCAGATACGGTAAAAGACATACTAAGCCTTTCAAACATGCAGGACGCACAGGCAGGACTTGCTTTCCACGGAACAGGCCATTTGGTAACTCCTTTGGGAGCAAAACTTGTGGTAAGCGATAAAGTCGAAGCTCAAAAAATCCTTGGAATAGACAAAAACTTTGCCTTGCAGATGATTCAATCGGGAGGAGTAACCGTAGAGTACGACAAAGTAATAGAAAAACAACTCGAAAAAGCAAGCGTAAGCATGACGGTAGGATTCTCCAAGATATTCAAAGGTGCCGTAAAAGTTCTTAATTACAAAAACACAACACAAGCAGGAAGCTAATTAAATATTAAACCTATATTTTCCCCGGTATATGAGTATCGGGGAAAATAAAATGTTAAGAAAGGAGAATCTTTTTGGATTTACATGAAATTATTAAAAAGTTTTCCATAATTACGGGGCTCTCTGACGAAGAGGTTTCGCCGTGGACTTCTATTTGCGAAGACGCGTGCTTGGAGATAAGAAAAAACCTCCGAGAAGACGCCGATGAAGAAAGCAACTCAAGAAGATTAAACGCAGCGGCTGCGGCTTTGGCATTTTACAGATACGTGCTTTACTGTTCTTCGGGAGGCGGAGTTGAATCTTTTACCACAGGAGAAATAAGAGTTAAAACCGATGCTCAAACAAGCGTTAAAATAGCTTATACCGCTTGGATTGACGCAAAACGTTCCATTGCGGACATTTTGAAAGATGAAGATTTTATGTTCGAAAGGATAATTTAAAATGAAAACACGAGTTGAAACTCTCATTTCAAAGTTCGGTCAAAATGTTGACATAACTATGTCCAAAGAAAAAAATCCGATTAAAGTAAAAGCTTTTATTCAGCCTTTAAGATCTAACATTCAAAGTGAACTTTACGAAGATTACAGAGACTCTGACAAGACCGAACAAAATCTATACATAGGTTTACCCAGTACAAATCTTTCGGATAATCCGTCTGCGACTCTCACCTTTGGAGGCAAAAATTATGCGATAAAAAAGGTTGAAAAAGTTAATGTTTTAGGAAAAGATATTTACGAAAGAGCTGTAATCGAAGAAGTCAAAAGCTAAAAATTCAAAAAAACACAATACCAAGACTGCTTTTTAAGTCTTGATATTGTTTTTATTTGCTCACAGAAAAATAAGGAAGGAACATCATAAATGCATATAAACGAAAAAAATAACATGACTAAAAAAATATCTTTATCAGAACCTATAATCGTATCCGGAAATTATTACGGAATAAAATTATTATCCGCATATGATTTTATGCTCTGCACAAAAATGTTTGACAAACTTATGAATTATATGACATGTCAAGGTTTCGAAAAATCAATCAGTTCAAAAATAGGTCAACAGGCATGTATAATTTCAATGTGCCTTTATGATGAAAAAAATCAAAAAGTATTCAAAGACGGACTGGAAGCAATGAAAAATCTTACTCCCGAAGAAATTAAGTTTATTCATGACGAGTATATTAAATTATTCAAAAAGACAAACAAACGAAACAAAATCACACAATATATTTTAGAAAAAGTAAAGAAAAGCGAATATCAAAATACAATGAAAAAATATATAACCAAAGAAAAATAAATTATTTAAAATTACTTGACTTTATTTTGAATTACGTTTAGAATATTTAAGTAACTTGTAAGCATAGAGAGTGGGTTAATCCCGCTCTCTTGTCCGTATTGGAGGCATGAGATGATTAAACCCGTAAAAGTAACAGGAATATCCGAAAAAATTTATTCCATCGCAAAACCAATTGACGAGAGCATCGGTCTTGATATTTGGGATATAAAATTTGTAAAGGAAGGGCCAAACAGATACTTAAGAATTTTTATAGACAATGATTCAGGCATAACTTTGGATGATTGCGAAAAAATGAGTCACGCTATAAACGACCCACTCGACGAATTAGATCCTATTCCCTATTCTTATATTTTGGAAGTGTGTTCACCCGGAATCGAACGCGAACTCATTAAAGATGAGCATTTTAAAAAATTTATAGGACATGAAATAAAAATAAAGCTTATAAGGCCAAACGAAAAACATGAAAAAGAAATAATAGGAAAACTTACTGACTTTGACAAAAACATAGTTAAAGTAGAAATTTCACCCGAAGAATATTTATCGGTAGAAAGAAAAAATATATCCCATGTAAATTTAAATTATTAAGGAGAAATAAGCATGAGCACAGAAATATTTGAAGCACTCAGAACACTCGAAAAAGAACGCGGAATATCAATGGATTTTATGCTCGAAAAAATTAACAAAGCAATCGTAACAGCTTGTAAAAACGGATACGACGGCAATGAAGACGTTATAGTCAGAATGGATGAATCCCACGATATATTTCAGGTTGAACTTCTCAAAACAGTAGTTGATGAAGTGTATTTGCCCGGAAAAGAAATTTCCCTAGAAGATGCAAGAAAAATAAACAAAAACGTTAATATCGGAGAACAAGTAAAAATTATACTTGATACAAAAGATTTTGGCAGAATAGCCGCTCAAACCGCAAGAAACATAATAAGGCAAGGAATAAAAGACGGAGAAAAAAGTCAAATAGCTCAAGAATTCCAAAGCAAACAAAATCAAATAGTAAGTGCACTAGTTGAGAGAATAGACGAAAAAACAGGTGCATTCACACTCAGAATCGGAAAAGCCGAATCGACTCTTCCCAAAGGCGAACAAATCGGTACTGAAAACGTTAAAGAAGGCGAACACATAAAGGTGTACGTATCTGAAGTGAGAATTTTGGATAAAGGTCCAAAAATAATGATTTCAAGAACTCATCCGAATTTTGTTAAAAAACTTTTCGAAAGCGAAATACCTGAAATAAACGAAGGAATAGTCGAAATAAAAGCCGTATCAAGAGAAGCAGGCTCCAGAAGTAAAGTAGCCGTACAAAGTCACAATCCCAACGTAGACCCGGTGGGTTCATGCATAGGTTCTCACGGAAGCAGACTTAGTGCCATAATAGAGGAACTCGGAGGAGAAAAAATAGATCTCATCGAATATAGTGAAGACCCGGCAAAATTCATCGCCGCCGCTCTTGCTCCTGCTAATGTTATAAAAGTCGAGTTTGACCCTGAACTTCCGAACGCTTGCAAGGCAACGGTACCTGACAATCAGCTTTCTCTTTCAATAGGAAATCGAGGACAAAATGTAAGGCTTGCAGCAAGACTAACAGGATACAAGATAGATATACGTCCTGAAAGCGGGTTTTACGGAGAAAACTAAAAGTTAGGAAGTTTAAAGTGAAAAGTACCGAAAAAACACCTGTAAGAAAATGTATATCCTGCGGCTCTAAAAAAAGTAAAGAAGAGTTTATTATGATTGTTCGCTCTCCAAAAAAAGAATGTAACGAAAGTTTTAGTCTGCTAGATGGAGCTGAAAAAAAAGAAGGCCGCGGAGCATATATTTGTAAAAAATCCGAATGTTTAAAAAACGTCATAAAATTTCACAGACTGGAAAAAGTATTTAAAAGAAAAATATCAAGTGAAATATACGACAAACTGGAGGAAATACGATCAGCATATGAATAATCCTTTACTCTCATTTTTGGGAATAACAAAAAAATCAGGTAATATAATATTTGGAATGGACTCGGTAAAAGAAAAAATTCGCGACGGAAGTATATGCCTTGTTCTTCTTGCATCAGATATTTCAAAAAACTCACTTAAAGAAATTCTTGCCTTTGCAAATGAATATAATGTAAAAACAATAGCAATAAATCACACAAAGGAAGATTTGGAAGTGGCAATAGGAAAATACGCTGCCATAATTGGAATATCAAATGAAAATTTTTCAAAAAAAATAGTATCCATAACAAACAAAGAATCTAGTCAAAAAACGCTCAAAGACAATCAGGGGGAATTCAACTTATGATGATAAAATACAGAGTACACGAGGTGGCAAAGGATTTAGGCGTGGCCAGCAAAGAAATAATAGCTCTCCTGAAAACCTATCTCGGACAGGAGAAAAAACACATGACCGCCCTTTCTGAAGACGAACTGAATATAATATTCGAACATTACACGCAGAAAAATCAATCCGAAAATTTCAATGAATATTTTTCTTCAAAAAATCAGCCCAAAGAAACAGGAGAAAAACCTCAAAAAGCTCCTTCAAAAAAAGCGCGTGAAACAAAACCTAAAAAAGCAGAACAAAAATCCGAAATAGCCCAAAAGCTAAAAACAAATACAAAAAATAAAAAATCCGCTGCATCTGCTTCAAAAGGAAATAAGACGAAATTTGAAAGCAAAATAGTAATTACAGGAGGTTCTTCGGATTCAACAAGTTTAATAGATTCCGACAAGCCCCAAGGAAAAGTTATTAACACAAGAATCGAAAATGTTAATATCGACAAATACAATGAAAAATATGACCGTATTGCTTCAGAAAAAATAAGAACCGATAACTCATCCAACAAACAAAAAATAACTCAAAAATCACAACAACGCAATAAATTTAAAAACTCAAAGAGAGAAACAGAAGCTGAAAGACTTAAACGTATATCCGAAGAAAGAAAAGCTAAACCTTTAACTGTTTTAATTCCTGATGAAATAACAGTCGGCGAACTTGCTTCCAGACTAAAGGCTACTGCTGCGGAAGTTATTAAAAAACTCATGATGATGGGAACTATGGCTTCCATTAACGACACGATTGATTTTGATACTGCAAGTTTGGTTGCTATGGAATTCCATGCCAAAGTCGAAAAAGAAGAAGTCGTTACCATAGAAGAAATGATTATTGACGACAGCGAAGACAAAGAAGAAGATTTAGTTCCCAGAGCTCCTGTTGTTGTAGTTATGGGTCACGTTGACCACGGAAAAACTTCTCTTTTGGATGCAATTCGTCACGCAGACGTGATATCTACCGAAGCGGGAGGCATTACACAGCATATCGGTGCGTACAGAATCAACGTTGAAGGACGTGATATTACATTCCTCGACACGCCCGGACACGAAGCTTTCACGACAATGCGTGCAAGAGGTGCTCAAGTAACAGACATTGCGATACTTGTTGTTGCAGCAGACGACGGAATTAAACCTCAAACAATCGAAGCTATAAATCACGCCAAAGCTGCAGAAGTTTCAATAATTGTGGCAATAAACAAAATGGATAAAGATGGAGCAAATCCTGACAGAGTTCTTCAACAACTTACAGAACACGGACTTGTTCCCGAACAATGGGGCGGCGATGTTCCGTGCATTCAAGTATCGGCAAAAAACAAACAAGGTATTGATGAATTACTTGAAATGGTAAATCTTGTTGCGGATATAAAAGAATTAAAAGCAAATCCTCACAGAAGTGCAAAAGGTACGGTAATCGAAGCAAAACTCGATAAAGGAAGAGGCCCTGTTGCAACGATTTTGGTTCAAAACGGTACTTTAAAAGTAGGCGACACGGTAGTTGCGGGAACAGCCGTCGGAAGAGTACGTGCTATGACCAATGACAAAGGAGAACGCGTAAAAACCGCAGGTCCTTCTGTGCCGGTAGCTATAACAGGTCTTGATACAGTTCCAAGCGGAGGAGATGTAGTAAATTCCGTATCCGACGAAAAACTTGCAAGACAACTTGTAGAACAACGCAGAAACAAACAAAAAGAAGCCGAATTTAACAGCAGAACCAAAGTCACGCTTGACAATTTGTTCGACCAAATGCAAATAGGTGATATCAAAGAACTTAAAATTATAGTAAAAGGCGATGTTCAGGGTTCAGTTGAAGCTGTTAGACAATCTTTGGAAAAAATTTCAAATTCTGAAGTTCGAGTAAAAGTAATTCACGGAGCCGTAGGAGCTATAAACGAATCAGACGTAATGCTTGCAAATGCTTCGAATGCAATTATAGTAGGATTTAACGTAAGGCCTGAACCCGACGCAGCTGATACCGCAAAACGCGAAGGTGTAGATATTCGTCTTTACAGAATAATTTATGAATGTATAGAGGAAATAACCGACGCAATGAAAGGTATGTTAGCTCCGAAATATCGCGAAGTTCAACTTGGCCGTGCAGAATGCCGTGAAGTTTACAAAATATCCAGCGTAGGAACCATAGCAGGATGTTATGTGTTGTCAGGCAAAATCTTAAGAAATGCTAAAATAAGAGTGGTACGCGACGGAATTGTTATAAGCGAAGATGAAATTTCATCGCTCCGACGCTTTAAAGACGACGCAAAAGAAGTCGCTCAAGGATTCGAATGCGGAATCGGTCTTCAGAATTTTAACGATATAAAAACAGGAGACATATTTGAAGCATTCACCATGGAAGAATACAGAGAAGATTAAAGGAGTAATTTTATGCCAAACCATAGAGCTCAGCATAAGTTTAAAAGCATAAAAAGAGAAATAATCGCAATTGTAAGAGAATTAAAAGACCCTCGCCTCGAAAGCGGATTTATAAATATTTTGAAAATATCCACAGCACATGACGGTTCAAGTTGCCGTGTGTTTATAAGTTCTTTGGACGGTTTTGAAAAATCAAAAGAAGCTGCTGAAATTTTAGATTCAGCTTCAGGATTTATAAGAAAAGAACTTGGTGAAAGATTACGACTTCGATATGTTCCCAATCTTACCTTCATACCTACAGATGCTATCGAGTATGGTATTAATATGTCTAAAAAAATTGATGAGCTGATTTCTGAATAATCAGCTCTCTTCCCCATTTTTAGGAGGATTTTAAAATATGAACTCACTTGTCGAAATATCAAACATATTAAAAAATAAAAATTTTTTCTATATACTCACTCACATGTACCCCGACGGAGATGCTTTGGGGTCTGCTTTTGCACTTTGCCGAATACTTCAAAAACTCGGAAAATTCGCAAAAGTTATGTACTCTAATCCAATACCTGAAAAATTTGAATATCTGACAAAATTAGTTACTCATCAAGATTTTGAACCGGAGTATATAATTTCTGTAGATTTAGCCGATACAGGATTGCTTGAACCCGATTTAAAAAAATACTCCGATAAAATAGATATGTGTATAGATCATCACATCTCAAACAAAAATTATTCAAAAATAAAATTTGTAGATCCTAATGCCGCTGCTAACTGTGAAATAATTTATCTATTAATTAAAGAAATGAATATAACACCCGACAGCGAAACTGCTTCTGCCCTTTACACAGGAATAGCTACAGATACGGGTTGTTTTGAATATTCAAATACAACTGCGGATTCTCATTTCATCGCGTCAAAACTTATTGAGTTCGGTGCGGAATCAAGCAAAATAAACGAAAAATTGTTCACGGTAAAATCCAAGAAAAAATTATCGGTTGAAAAATTATTATATGAAAATTTGGAGTATTTTTTTGAAGGTAAATGTGCAATTACTCATATCACATTATCGGAAATGGATAGGTTAAAAGTAAACGATAATGAAATCGATGGAATAGCTTCACTTCCGATAAAAATAGAAGACGTTCAGATAGGAATTACCCTCCGAGAAAAAACAGATAATTGTTACAAAGTTTCAGTAAGAACCTCTTCTGACGTAAACGCAAACGATTTTTGTGCTTATTTTGGAGGAGGCGGTCATGCAAAAGCGGGTGGATTCAGCATTTCCGGAAATTTATTTGATATAAAAAATCAAATATCAAACAAAATAAAATCAGTTATGGAATGGTAACTTATGAACGGTATTATAATTGTAGACAAGCCTCAAAATTACACTTCTTTCGATATAATAGCAATTTTAAGAAAAAAATTTAATCAGAAAAAAATAGGCCATATGGGAACTCTCGACCCTATGGCTACGGGCGTTTTACCTGTTTTGTTGGGCGACACCGCCAAATTTCAGATATTCACAGAAAACAAAGATAAAGAATATATTGCTAAAATGGAATTCGGATTAACTACTGACACTTTAGATTCCACAGGAAATATTTTAAGTACGTCTAATCAAAAAGTAACGGAAAAAAATTTTTTGAAAACTATTCAAGGCTTTTTGGGGAAAATAAAGCAAATTCCACCTATGTTTTCAGCCATAAAACAAAACGGAAAAAAGTTATGCGATTTGGCCAGAAAAGGTATTGAAGTCGAAAGAAAAGAACGAGAAGTTAATATAAAAAATATTGATGTTATTAATTTTGATGAAGAAAATCAAACCGCAGTCGTAAAAGTAAAATGTTCGGCAGGCACATACATAAGGACGCTTTGCAGCGACATCGGAAATGTTTTAGGATGCGGAGCAACAATGACTGAATTACGTCGAACTGAATCCAACGGATTTAAAGAAAATGACAGTATAACTTTAGGCGAAATTGAAAAATATTCAATCGAAGAAATTAAAAATAATTATATATTTCCAACAGAATATCTTTTTAAAAATTTTAAAAAAATTAGTATTTCAGAAGCACAAAAAATAAGATTTAAAAACGGAGGAGCATTATCTATCGAAAGGATTTTTATGAATTTTTCCGTAAAAGATGAAGAAATTCTTCAAATATGCTACAAAAATGAATTTGTAGGTCTGGGATTGATTTGTAAAGAAAAAAATGAAATTAAAGTTTTGAAACATATTAAATAAAACACAGAATTTTCTTTAAAAAGGTGGTGATTTTTTAATTGAATATTTATAAAGATTTATCCGAAAATAACATGCCTTCTGCCGTTGCTTTGGGATATTTTGACGGAATGCACCGGGGACATCAAAAAGTAATATCCACAACGGTAAATTTAAAAAAATATTTTCTCAGGCCAACTGTTTTTACATTTTCAAAAAACCCAAAATCCATAATATCAAATACGCCCGAAAATCAAATAATGAACGCCGTTAAAAAAGAAAAAAGCTTGGAAAGACTCGGAATAGAAGATTTGTATATTGTAGATTTTTTAAAAATAAAAGATTTAACACCTAGAGAATTTGTAAAAGATGTTCTTATTAAAAAATTAAATGCACGTGCCGTTGTTTGCGGATTTAATTATCATTTCGGAAAAGGCGGAGTCGCAGGAGCAGAAGATTTGAAAAAAATTTGCAAAGAATTCAACATAAAAACTTACATCGTAAAACCGGTTTTGTATAAATCTAAACCTATCAGCTCTACGCGAATTCGAAAAGCTATAAAATTTAATAATGTTTCTCAAATAACAGATATGACAAAAAACATATCTTACTAAAAAATTTGATAATATAAAACAGCAGGTATACTGTAGTAATTACAGATACCTGTTTTTATTTTTTATAAAATAAATAAAAAAACATTGACACCTAAAGCTAATTAGTGTATTATATTGTATGAATTTTAATAAAAAAGGAGATGGTTTATATGCCAGAAACACAATTTTCGATGACGTTAAAAAAGATATGGGAATTATTTGATTACTTAAAAAAATACTCTCCAGGAGATATTGACGATACGAAAAAAAAATATTTACGCGAAGAAAAAGCAAAAATTCAAAAAATTTTAAGACCCATGGGAGACAAACCAGAGAAACAACTTGCAATTTCTTTTATAAATAGATATAAAGAAATAAAGAGAGAAGCAGATGCTTCTGATGCAAGAAATATGGCTAAATTAAAACAATTACTAATAGATTCACATCGAGCCGCAGAAGAGGAAATTAAAAAAAATAAAACTTGTATAGAAACAGCGGCAAAGGCAGCTGCTCAAACTGTTGACGCAATTTTTCAAACCAATATTGCATCACTGAATAGTTGGATGCCGAATGTAATAAATGGACTAACAGAATTAAATGACACATATTTATTGGCAATTAATGAAATTGAAAAAAAATTAAAAGGTTTTACTAATAAAACAGATAAAACTATAATAATATCTCAGTTTACTGCCAAGCTACAAAACATAACAGAGGAACTTCAAAAAGTATTTGCTAAATATGCATTATCTAAAACAGAACAAGTTAAAGGTCTTACGAAAGATTTCAAGGAATTTCCATGTTGCGCAGCATTTATAAGAATATTAATGGGTATAGCGGGAATATCAAGTAGCAATAAAGACCCTGCATCCGGAGAAAAAGAACCACCAAAAGCATATAGAGAAATTTATGGACCAGGGCTTTTATCTAAATCAATTCACTCAGCTGTCACAAAAATATATGGTAATTATGTAGAACCTAAAGCCGAGAAGTCGGCGGTTGCTGAACGACCTATGGTTGAAGTTTAATAGTTTGACGATTATTTTTGATGTATAATATATGATAAAATAAAAATTCTTATATTTAATTTAATAATATTTTATATTATCTTCAAACATATAAATAATTTTATTAAGGCCACACGATAAATTTCGCGTGGCTTTTTGCATGCAAAAACAACGCCCTTTACGAGCGTTGCTTTTAACAATACAAGATATTATTGTTTTTCAGCAGCTGCTTGTTCCGCTACTTTAGCTTCATATCTTTTGCTAAGTCCGCATACGGATGCAATCCATCCTATTACGGTAACTGCAAAAATAGGAACAACTGTGTACAAGTGTGCTGATACTCTGCTTCCTACTGAAACTATATTTGTGAGAACATATATAATTGTGGAAGCTCCGGCTTTACCTGCACGGCCGCCGATAACTTCAACCGCTGCTTGACCTTTGGTTTTTGTATCGTCATCAAGAGGTCTGTAAGCCATGTTTTTGGTGGAATCGAACAAACAGTATTTGATACTTTTTACTAAAGCGTCTACTATAAGTCCAACCCAAATTGCCATCATAGGTACGGATACTCCAAAGATTTCTTTTCCGCCGTTTTTACCATAGAGAATTAATGAGAAGAATACTCCGCCGAG
>CABUYS010000029.1 GCA_902495835.1 uncultured Oscillospiraceae bacterium
AAACTGTTTAAACGCTTTAAAAATTACAAACTGAGAGCAACGATTCATCAAGTCATATAGTAAGTTTTCTTGCACAGAGATTAGTAGACTGTTGAAGCAAAAAGAAGCTATAATATGAAAGTGAGAACTCACCGAAGCATCTATGCACAGCGATTATCAAACTGTTTAAACGCTCTAAAAATTACAACTCGAGAGCAACGATTCATTCAGGCGGACAACAGTTTTTACTGCGCGATGAGAATAACAAAAGAGTAAAAATTATTTGCCAACAAAATAAATCAAATTCAAAATTAATAAATATAAATTTTGCTCCCTTTGTTTTTGAGGGGGCAATTAAAATTTAAAAAGAAAGTAGTGAATATGAAAAATGGATACCATAGCGGCAATTTCAACAGCACAAGGAGTAGGAGGAATCGGAGTTATAAGAATATCAGGTCCGAATGCTTTGAATATAGCTGATAAAATATTTGTCCCGTATTCTGCTAAAAACAGCGGCATAAAGAGTTTATCCGATATGAAAGGATATACCGCAAAATACGGAAAAATTACAGATTCGGGAGAATTTATAGATGACGCGGTAGTACTTGTTTTCAGAGCACCTCACAGCTATACGGGAGAAGATGTCGTTGAGATTTCCTGTCACGGAGGAATGTACATTACCCGAAGAGTTTTGAGAACCGTTCTGGAAAACGGTGCAGCTCCTGCTTCTCCTGGAGAATTTACAAAAAGAGCGTTTTTAAACGGAAAAATGGATCTTTCTCAAGCTGAAGCGGTAATGGATTTAATATCCGCGAAAGGAGAAAGAGCAAATAAGATAGCTTTCAGTATGCGTGAAGGTTCCTCGAGCAAAAAAATCGGAAAGATAAAAGAAATTTTGCTTGATATTCTTGCAAGACTCAGTGTGTGGGCAGATTACCCCGAAGACGGAGATATTCCACAGATTGATTCAAAAATGTTGAAAAAGAGTCTTTTTGAAGTAAAATCTGAAATATCTGATATGATAAAAGGCTATGATGCGTGTAAAATTTTAAAAGAAGGCGTAAAAACTGCTATAATTGGTCGTCCAAATGTAGGAAAATCCACTCTTATGAACTGTCTTTCGGGTCACGAGAAGTCCATAGTTACAAATATTCCCGGTACTACGCGTGACGTTATAGAGGAATCGGTTATGCTTGGTGATATACCGCTTTTGCTTGTCGACACTGCCGGAATTCGTGACACTGACGATGTAATTGAGAAAATAGGAGTCAAAAAGTCCAAAGAATACATGGATATTTCGGACATTACTCTTTTGGTTTTGGACGCTTCCACTCCGCTTTCGGAAGAAGACAGAAATCTTTTAAAATCATGTGATAAATCAAAAACGATAATAATTTTAAATAAGTGCGATTTAAAGAAAAATATAAACACAAGTGAATTATTAACATTTTCGGATAAAATTGTTGAATTATCCGCCATAAACGGTTCTGGAACGGAAAAATTAAAAGAAATTATCGAAAATATGGTAGGTATTTCGGAAATTGATCCATCTGATGTTGTTATTTCAAGCGAAAGACAGCTTAATTCGTTAAAAAAAGTCAAAGAAATTATAGAAAATTCAATTAATGAAACGGATTTCGGAATGACGCTGGATGCAATAACTGTTTTGCTTCAGGACGCAATGGAAATCTTAATGAATTTTACAGGAGAAAATGCCTCTGAAGAGATTGTAAACAGAGTTTTTGAAAAATTCTGTGTGGGAAAGTAAATTTTTGAATTGTTGATAAGATTTTGATTGATAATAGAGCTTTAAATTTTGTGTTAATGTTAAAAAGTATTTTGCGGTAATAAGTGTGGTTAATGTGGCAATATAATTAGGTTTTTCTTATTAGATATTGAACTGCATTTTGAATTAGAAACGTTTTAATTTAGTACTAATGTGGAAAAGTGTTTTTGAGGTAATTATTGTGATTTACGAATAAATAGAAGCAGTTTTTTCTTCTGTAAAGCTTAAATGCAGCTTGGACTTTACGAAAGTTGTTTGCTAAAAATTTAAATTGAAAATAAAATTGATGTGAGAAGTAATCTCTACGGAGTATGTAGCAATGTAATCTAGTATTTCTTTTATGATGCTTAAATGAAGTTTGAATTTTATGAAAGTTGTTTGCTAAAAATTTAAGTAAAAAATAGAATTGATGTAAACAGTAATCAGCGCGATGTATTATAATCAAATTTTTCTTCTTCGATGTTTGGATTCGGTTTAAACTGGTTGTGTTTTAATTCAGTGCTGATGTGGAAAAGCATTTTTGCAGTAGTCTGTACGGGATACGCGGGAGTAGAGTCAGGTCGTTTTTATGCTAAGCTGGACTGCAGTTTGAACTGGTGATAGAATTTTAAATTTAAAAGAGTGTTTTTGTAATAATAGGCACGATTCACACGGGAATAGAAGCGAGTTTTCTTCTTAGAAACCGATCTGTAGATTAGTTTTTATGAAAGTTGTTTGCCAAAAATTTAAGTCTAAAATAAAATTGACGTGAGAAGTAATCTCCACGAGATATGTTGTGAATAAAAACAAATGTTTCTTCTTAGAGGTTGAGCTACGGTTAAATAGGAAGTAAAGTTTGAATTTGTAATAAGATTTTAGTTCAGTGTTGATTTGAAAAAATATTTTGCGGTAATAAGTGCGGTTAATGCGGGAATATAATCAAGCTTTTCTTCTGCGATAGTTGTATGCGGTTTGAATTGGAAACGTTTTAATTTAGTACTAATGTGGAAAAGTGTTTTTGAGGTAATTATTGTGATTTACGAATAAATAGAAGCAGTTTTTTTCTTCTGCAAAGCCTAAATGCAGCTTTAATTTTACGAAAATTATTTGCTAAAAATTTAAGTTGAAAATAAAATTAATGTGAGCAGTAATCGCTGCGAAATATGTATCAATAGAAGTATTTATTTGAAGTTTAAATGTAGTTTGGATTTTACGGAATTTATTTGCTAAAAATTTAAATTAGAAATAAAATTTATATGAGCAGTAATCAGCGTGATGGATGCAAAGTAGAATTAGGTTTTTTTCTTCGATGTTGAACCGAGGTTCAAATTGGCTATGTTTTAATTCAGTGCTGATGTGTAAAATTATTTTTTGAGGTAATTATTGCAATTCATGCAGTAGTAGAAACAAGTTTTTTGCAATACTTGAATTCAGCTTGGACTATGAGACTTATTATTGTAAAAAAATTTGATATAAAAATTATTTTTAAAAGATAAATATTAAGAGGTGTATTTTAAATTGGGACATACAGAAAATTATGATGTTGCGGTAATCGGTGCGGGACACGCAGGAATAGAAGCAGGTCTTTCTTCTGCAAGGCTAGGCTGTAATACGATTGTTTTTGCGATAAATTTGGATTCCGTGGGAAATTGCCCATGCAATCCTTCAATCGGAGGAACGGCTAAAGGGCATCTTGTGCGTGAAATAGACGCTTTAGGCGGCGAAATGGGAAAAACCACAGACGAATGTTTTTTACAAAGCAGAATGCTTAATCTCGGAAAAGGCCCTGCAGTGCATTCGTTGAGGGCTCAAATAGACAGAAATAGATATAAAGAAACAATGAAGCATAAGCTCGAGCTTCAAGATAATCTTACTTTAAAGCAAGCGGAAATAACTGAAATTTCTCACGAAAACGACGTTTGGAGACTCGTAACGAGAAACAACACGGAATACCTTGCAAAAGCGGTTGTAATAGCTACAGGAACATTTTTGGAAGGAAAAGTTCACATTGGAGAAACTTCCTATTCGAGCGGACCTGACGGTGTTTTTCCCGCAACATTGCTTGGCGAATCCATAAAAAAACTCGGACTCAAACTGAAACGCTTTAAAACAGGTACGCCTGCCAGAGTTTTGAAGTCAAGCATCAATTTTGATATTTTGGAAAAACAATGCGGCGATGACGATATAGTTCCGTTTTCATACAGTACAAAAAAAGTTATGGAAAATAAAGTTGCGTGTTATATTTCCTGGACGAACGACAAAACAAAAGAAGTAATTCTTCAAAATCTTCACAGAGCTCCGATGTACAGCGGAAAAATCGAAGGCATCGGCCCTAGATATTGTCCGAGTATTGAAGACAAAATCGTAAGGTTTCCTGATAAAAAACGTCATCAACTTTTTATAGAGCCGTGCGGAATCAATACTGAAGAAATGTATCTTCAGGGAATGTCGACTTCTCTTCCTGAAGAGGTTCAAACTGAAATGTACAGAACCATTCCGGGTCTTGAAAATGTAAAAATCATGCGTCCTGCTTACGCGATAGAATATGACATAGCGGATCCGACTCAAATGAATGCGACTCTTGAATACCGGGAATTTCCCGGACTCTTTGGAGCGGGACAATTTAACGGAAGTTCCGGTTATGAAGAAGCTGCTGCACAAGGGCTTATCGCAGGAATAAACGCCGCACTTAAAATTATGGGGAAAGATCAAATAATTCTTGACAGAGGCTCTTCGTACATAGGTACGCTTATTGACGATTTGGTAACAAAAGGAGTCAATGACCCGTATAGAATGATGACTTCACGTTCGGAGTACAGACTGATTTTAAGACAAGACAACGCCGACGAACGTTTAACGCCTATTGGAAGAAAAATAGGCTTGATAGATGATAAACGTTGGGAAGAGTTTTTGTCTCGGCAGGAAATGAAAAAGACCGAACTTGAAAGAATAAAAAAGACCGTTTTACCGCCATCCGATGAACTTAACGCTGTACTTGTTTCACGTGAAACATCACCTGTTTCGAGCGGTGTAAAAATAAGCGAACTTATAAAGCGTCCGCAAATTACTTACGATGATTTAAAACCTTTTGATGTTTCAAGACCTGAAATTGACAAAAGAATTTTCGAGCAAGTTCAAACCGAAATAAAATACGAAGGATATATTGCAAGGCAAAATCGTCAAATTTCGGAGATGCGAAGATTAGAAAATAAAATTCTTCCCGATTCGGTTGATTATAAATTAATTAAAGGCCTTCGTTTGGAAGCAGCGGAAAAGCTTAGTAAAATCCGTCCGCAAAACATCGGACAAGCCGCAAGAATTTCGGGAGTCAGCCCTGCGGATATTTCCGTGCTTATTATTTGGCTCGCATCAAAGAGCCGAAAAGGAGAAAACGAATAATGATTTTATTAAAACAAGAAGCTGAAAAATTAGGAATTAAGCTAAGCGAAAAACAGCTTGAGAAATTTCGCATATACATGGATTTTTTGCTCGAGTACAATAAACACACGAATCTTACGGCAATAAAAGAGCCTGAAGACATAATGATTAAACATTTTCTTGACAGTATGATTTTAAGTAAATTTATAAAAATGGGTTCAAAGTCAAAAATAATAGACGTGGGAACGGGAGCGGGTTTTCCGGGAGTGCCGCTTAAAATTTTGGACGAATCGGTAAACCTTACGCTTATTGACAGTTTGAATAAGCGAATAACTTTCTTAAAAGAACTTTCGGAAAAATTAAATTTAAAGATAGATATTTTTCACGGCCGAGCTGAAGAATTAGCTCAAAAAAATGAATTCAGGGAAAAATTCGACGTAGCAGTTTCAAGAGCTGTAGCACCGCTTAATATCTTGAGTGAATACTGTTTGGGATACGTAAAAATAGAAGGCTGTTTCGCGGCTATGAAAGGCCCAAATTCTGAAGAAGAAATAAAAAATTCCGAAAATGCCATAAAAATAACAGGCGGAAAGATTAAAGCCTGCGAACACTTGGAACTGCCCCGCGAAAAAGGCTTTAGAAACATAATAATAATCGAAAAAATCAAAGAAACACCGAGAAAATATCCTCGTTCGAATTCGCAAATTTCAAAAAAACCTTTGTAAAATGTTTCACGTGAAACAAAATCGTTTTATTGACTCAAGCGTTATGATATAATAATTTAAAAATATAATTAAACATGGTAATTAAGGGAGGATTTATGGGTAAAATAATTTCAATTTCCAATCAAAAAGGCGGCGTCGGAAAGACAACGACTTCAATTAATCTTTCGGCAGCTTTAGGGATTCTCGGCAAGAAAGTTCTTGTTATAGATTTTGACCCACAAGGCAATACTACAAGCGGTTTAGGGTTTGACAAAAGAACAGTTTCAAAGTCTTCTTACGACGTTCTTGAAAAAGATACTTCTGCCGAAGAAGCAACTTTGGAAACTCAATTTAAAAATCTCTATCTTATACCTTCTCATATAAATTTGGCATCGGCTGACGCAGGAATAAGTCTTTTTTCAGGAAAAGAATCAAAACTTAAAAATAAAATTTCTCACTTAAAAGAAGTTTACGACTACATAATAATAGATTGTCCGCCGTCTTTGGGAATCATTACTATAAACGCTTTTTGTGCAAGCGATACAGTTCTTATTCCGATTCAATGCGAATATTATGCTTTGGAAGGTTTATCGCAACTCATAAACACCATAAAAGTCGTAAAAAGGCATCACAATCCCGAGCTCGATATCGAAGGAATTTTAATGACTATGTGTGATTTAAGGTTAAATCTTACTCGCCAGGTAATAGAAGAAGTAAAGAAAAATTTCCCCGACAAAGTTTTCAAAACAACAATTCCGAGAACGGTAAAAATTTCGGAAGCACCGGGATTCGGTAAGCCCGTAGCCTATTTTGCAAGACTTAACATGGGAACTTTTGCGTATAAAAATTTAGCTAAAGAAATAGTTAAAAACAATAAATAAAAGGAGCTGTTTTTATGGCAAAACCAAGCGGACTCGGAAAAGGTCTTGATTTGATTTTCATGCAAAATAATCCCGAAAGCGAAAACGCACCGCTAAGTCTTAAAATAACGGAACTCGAAGCAAACCTCAGTCAGCCGCGTTTTAAATTTAATCAGGAGGCACTTCGAGAGCTTGCAAATTCTGTTTCCGAGCATGGACTTATTCAGCCGATAGTCGTTAAACCTCTTGCTTCGGGAAAATATAAAATAATAGCAGGCGAACGCAGGTTTCGGGCGAGCAAAATGGCGGGTTTGTCTGAAGTTCCTGTAATAATAAAAGATATAGACGAATCGAAAATAATGGAACTGGCTCTGGTTGAAAACCTCCAGCGTGAAGATTTGTCAGCTCTTGAAGAAGCTAAAGGATACAAAGCTTTGATGGATGCACATAATTTTACTCAGGAAGACGTTTCGAAAACAATAGGAAAATCACGTTCATATATTGCCAACGCACTCAGACTTTTAAATTTGCCCGATTCCGTAACAGAAAAACTCGAATCCGAAGAAATTTCAGCCGGTCACGCAAGAACGCTTCTTTCGCTGAGTTCCGAGGAAGACATGGAACAGGCTTTAAAAATTACGCTTTCTCAAGGCTTGAGCGTAAGACAGCTTGAGCAGCTCGTTCGGAAAATGAATTTTAAAGAACTTGAAAAACCGAAATCAATAAAAGTAATAAAAAAAGATGCTTTTTTCAATAAAATAGAAAACGGGCTTAATAAAAAATTCGGTCGCAAGGTAAAAATAGTATCAGGCAGAAGAAAAAAAGGAACGATACAAATAGAATTTAACGGCGAAGAAGACCTTTCTGACATATACAGGTTGCTTACAAGTGAAAAATAATAAAAAGGAGGTTTAAATTATGTCTTATAAAACAAAAAGTATTGTTTACGCCATAATTTCGATGTGTATAGTTGTTTGGATATTGTTCAGTCCCTACAGAGGTATAGAATTTATTGAAAACACTCCTGCGATTTTAAATTCCGTAAACGGTTTTTTAGGCAGTATAAATTCGGGCTTTAAGTTGGGAAGTAGGGATATTTGCGAATTTTTCAGATTTATTGAGTATTTTGTTTTAGGTGTCTTGGTTTTCGGAATAATAAAGGACAACCCTAAAAAACGAGGTTTTTGGAATATTATTTTTATAACTTTTATAGGTGCGTTAACGGCTAAAGTCGACATCAAATATAATTTTATCGGAATGAACGTAAGTGTTTTGGAATACCTTACTGCTTTTTCTGAATTTTGTTTGGGTTCGATTTTTTATTTTTTTGTTAATAAATTTTTCCTTAAAAATAATAAGAAAAAAAGGAGCATTACAAAAAGAACTTAAAATATAAAAACGTCAAGGAGGATTTGGATGTGAATAAACTTAAAGCAAAAAAGTAGGTTTATATTTTTTGTGTAACTGCTGCGATTTTGATTTGGCTGATGTATGCAATATTAATAATAGCGATTAATGATGGCCTTTCTATAGTTTGCGATTTCGTAAATAATTTTTTAAGCAGTGTGAATTTAAACTTTAGAATTACTGAGGATTATACTTACTTTATTTTTTATTTTATGATGTGTTTTGTTTTAAGTTTGACTTTACCTGCATCTTCACGTATGTTGATGGAAAACAATAGTTCTAAAAAGCGGAGTTCAAAAAAGCGGTATGTAATAAAGTTATTTTTATACGGATTACTGTGGTCAATTCTGGGTTCAAGTTCAAGTTCAAACATATTCCTCTCTTTTGCTATAAATTTTATTGTGTATACCCTTGGCATGTTTGTTTATTGAATGCTTCATTTTTAAAATAAAGAAAAAATATTGATTCGAAAAAAGTTTAAAAAATAAGAATTTTTAAAATACAAAAGACGTCAAGGAGGATTTGATCGTGAATAAGGCTAAAGTGAGAAGCTGGATTTTTAATTTTTGTGTAACTGCTGTGGTTTTTATTTATGCGTTGTATGTAATAGGAGTGTTTAAGGGCTATCTTCCTGTAGTTTGCGATTTTTTAAATAATATATTAAGCAGTATGAATTTAAGCTCTAGAGTCAGTGTACATGCTGTTGATTCAATTTTTGGGTTTATTATGTGTTTTAGTTTAGGTATAGTTTATCCCAGAATTTCGTTTGCGGTGAACGGAGTTAATACTTCTAAAAAGTGGAAATTAATAGGTTTGTGTTCATTTGGATTCCTATATGCCATAACGCTTGAGAATTCAACAACATTTTTTTATCATGTTATAGGATTTATTACAAATTTTATTTGGTATATTCTAGGAGTACTGGTCTGGTGGCTTTTTAACAATCATTTTAAAAAGAAAGAAAAAAACAGCGATTCTAAAAAAACTTAAAAGGAGGGTTTATCAGTGACATATAACAAAAAGAAACACTTGATATATGTTTTGCTTGCGTCTGCAATGATTTTGTGGATAGCTTTTAATCCGTATACGGATATAAAATTTATTGAAAGTAATCCGGTAATTTTTGACTGTATAAATGGTTTTTTCAGTAGTATAAAACTGGGATACAGATTCAGCATTTACGATATTTATTATGTTTTTATGTTTACTGAATATTTTATTTTTGGTATAATGATATCAGGAGCTTTGAAAAATTGTCCGTATGAAAATACTCGTGATAATACATTATCCATAATTTCAATGAGCGTATGTGCACTTTACTTTAGGACGGACAGTGGTAACAAATGGGAATATCTTATTGGATTTTCAGCAATTTGTATCGGTTCCGTAGTATATTTTTTAGTCAGTAAATTTTTTTCTTATTCTCAAAAGCGTCCGAGATATAGAACCTACAAGTATGAGAGGAGACGTTAAAAAATGTTAGACATAAAAGTAATAAGAAATGACCCCGAAGGCGTAAAAAAGGCAGTTGCAAGCCGCGGCGCCAATCTGGATAAAGTGATAGACGAAGTTTTAAAAACAGATGAAATTCGCCGTAAAACCCTTGCGGAAGTCGAAAGCATGAAATCAACTCAAAATGCGGTAAGCAAAAAAATTCCCGCTATGAAAAAAAGCGGAGAAGACACCTCTGCCCTTATGAGTGAAATGAAAGAGCTTTCGAATAAAATCAGCGAAAAAAACAAAGAACTTTCAGAACTTGAAAAAAATCAACGTGAACTCATTTTAACAATCCCGAATATCCCGAATAAAGATGTTCCGATTGGAAAAGACGATTCCGAAAACGTCGAAGTAAGACGTTGGGGAGAACCTAAAAAATTCGAATTTGAAGCCAAAGCACATTGGGATATCGGAAAAAATCTTGATATTTTGGACCCTGAAAGAGCCGCAAAGGTAACAGGTACGAGATTTCATTTTTACAAAGGTTTGGGAGCAAAACTTGAGCGTTCGGTTATAAACTTTTTCCTTAACACTCATACGCAAAACGGATACAAAGAAATGCTGCCGCCATACATAGTGAACAGCGATTCTCTTTACGGTACAGGACAATTTCCAAAGTTTAAAGAAGATGAGTTTAAGCTCGAAAATACTGATTATTATTTGATTCCGACCGCTGAAGTTCCGGTTACGAATTATCACAGAGATGAAATTTTGGACGGTAACAAATTACCGATTAAATACTGTGCATATTCTGCTTGTTTCCGCTCGGAAGCAGGTTCTGCGGGAAGAGATACCCGAGGATTGGTTCGTCAGCATCAGTTTAATAAGGTTGAACTTGTTAAATTTGTTAAACCTGAAAACTCTTATGAAGAACTTGAAAAACTTACAAGCGACGCCGAAAAATTACTTCAAATGCTAAATATTCCCTACAGAGTGGTATGTTTGTCCACAGGAGATTTGGGATTTTGTTCTGCGAAAACCTACGATATAGAAGTTTGGATGCCGTCATATGGAAGATACGTTGAAATATCTTCGTGTTCGAATTTTGAAGATTATCAGGCACGCAGAGCTTCGATAAGATACAAAAACAGCAACAAAGAAAAAGCACAGCTTGTTCATACTTTAAACGGTTCAGGGCTCGCTGTGGGACGCACGGTTGCGGCGATTCTTGAAAATTATCAAAATGAAGACGGCAGCGTAACTGTCCCGGAAGTTTTAAGAGAATTTATGGGTACGGATATCATTAAATAAATCTTATATTTACAGCCGGTGTTTGGAATGAAAATTATTTTTCCGAGCATTGGCTTTGCGTTATAAAAATAAGTTTGATTCTTTGCCCTAAATAGGGCAAAGTTTGAATATAAAAAAATTTAATATTAAAGGAGTCATAATTTATGTCAAAAATCAGCGAATCCGAAAAATTTGTAAAGGAAGGACTTACTTTTGACGACGTGCTTTTAATCCCGGGTGAATCAAACGTCGAGCCGAGAAACGTAAACACAGAAACGTATTTAACCGATAAAATTAAGCTCAACATACCCGTTATGACAGCGGCTATGGATACTGTTACCGAGTATAAAATGGCAATAGCAATCGCAAGAGAAGGCGGAATAGGAATTATACATAAAAACATGTCAATCGAAAAACAAGCCGACCAAGTAGATAGAGTAAAGCGTTCGGAAAACGGAGTAATTTCCCGTCCTTTCTTTCTTTCCCCCGAAAATACAGTTGACGAAGCTAAAATGCTTATGGATAAGTATAAAATTTCGGGTATTCCGATTTGTAAGGATAAAAAGCTTGTCGGTATTATAACAAACCGCGATTTGAGATTTATGACATATTCAGACTACAGCCAAAAAATAGAAGACTGTATGACTAAAGAAGATTTAATAACAGCTCCTGTTGGAACTTCAATGAAAGAAGCAAAAGAAATTCTTCGTCGTCACAGAATAGAAAAACTTCCGCTTGTTGACGAAAACGGCGATTTCAGCGGACTTATAACCATAAAAGATATCGAAAAATCAGCTCTTTATCCTAATTCCGCAAGAGATAAAGACGGTCGTCTTTTGTGCGGAGCGGCAATAGGAGCTACTAAAGACGTTCTTAAAAGAGTAGAGGCATTGGTTGCGGCTCACGTTGACGTTTTGGTACTTGATTCAGCTCACGGACATAATATAAACGTAATTAATTCGGTAAGAAAAGTAAAAGAAGCATTCCCCGATGTTCAACTGATAGCGGGAAACGTTGCTACAGCTGAAGCAGCCGAAGCTTTAATAGAAGCCGGAGCGGACTGTATTAAAGTAGGTATCGGGCCCGGTTCAATCTGCACAACTCGTATCGTTGCAGGAATAGGAGTGCCGCAGCTTACAGCGGTATACGACGTAGCAATGGCAGCGAAAAAACACGGAATAAAGGTAATAGCAGACGGCGGAATAAAATATTCAGGAGATGTTGTCAAAGCATTGGCAGCCGGAGCGGACGTCGTTATGATAGGCTCGATGGTAGCAGGATGCGAAGAGTCACCGGGAGAAAACGAAATTTATCAAGGACGTAAATTTAAAACATACAGAGGTATGGGAAGCCTTTCCGCAATGGGAAGAGGAAGTGCAGACAGATATTTCCAAGGCAAGAACAGCAAACTTGTTCCCGAAGGAGTCGAAGGACGCGTTGCATATAAAGGCATGCTTTCAGACACGATTTATCAGCTTATCGGAGGCCTCAGAGCGGGTATGGGATACACAGGTTGCCCAACGGTGTCATCTCTTTACGAAAAAGCAAAATTCGTGAGAATAAGCGGAGCAGGATTAAGAGAAAGCCATCCTCATGACATACAGATAACAAAAGAAGCACCGAATTATTCTTACTTAGGATAGCATTTATATTTTAAAATCAAGATTATAATATAATCTAAAAATTTAAAGAATTTGAAAATTAACGAAAGGTAAGAACCATGAATAAAAAACGAATGCTAGGTTTTATTGCGTCGGTGTTTTTGTGTTTGAATTTCGGATTTACCCACGCTTTTGCGAAGTCACCTGTTATGACTAGCAAGGAGTTTTCTGAAAAAATGGTTAAAGTAGCAAAAAATTATAAAACTTTGTACGTAATGGGTTGTTATGGAGCTCCTATGACAGACGAAAACAAGGATATATATACTAAAAATCATAAATATAATATTAATGCTGTTCGTAAAAGGGTTATACTAAAAGCCTCCTCGGATACATTCGGATTTGATTGTTCAAATTTAATAAAAGGCGTACTGTGGGGATGGAAAGGCAATAAAAATGACCCATTTGGCGGAGCGGTTTATAATTCAAATAACGTTATAGATAAAAACGCGGACGGCATCATAGCTATTTGTAAAGATGTTTCGGATAATTTTAGTAATATCGAAGTAGGGGAAGCAGTTTGGTTAAAAGGTCACATAGGAATATATATTGGAAAAGGGTTGGTAGTAGAGTCTACTCCGAAATGGAATGATGGCGTGCAAATAACCGCTATGAATAAGAGTATTAAAGGTTACCACACGAGAATTTGGGATAAACATGGCAAACTTCCGTGGATTAGTTATCCCAAAAAAGATTTAGGTGTACAAAATCGCTCTAAGATTATCAAAAAGCAAAAGTAGTGTAAATCTAAGGAATAAATAACGTTTTTAGCAAGATAAAAAGAGCTCTCAGGGCTCTTTTTTTATGTAGAAAACTGTGCAAAAGTCTTAATGGCTCCATAAGTGATGAACAAAAAACGGTATGCTGAATTAAAAATTAAACTTTGCAGCTTAAAGATAACACACTAATAAAGATTAAGGTGTAGAATCTCAGTAATTTTATGATTTTAAAGATTAATATATTATGTTTTTAGTAATTTAATGTTAAAAGTACTTGAAATTTTTTCGTTAAACGTGTACAATATAATTAACAAAGAATAAAAAGGAGATTAAAAGTGGACAATCTAAAAAAATACAATAGATTAGGCGTAAAACTTTTATCTTCTGTACTTTCTGTATGTGTGTTAGTTCCGTCCGCAAGCGCGGCAAGTGTAGGAGAAAAAGTAAGCTTTGAAAATTCTATTTTAAGAAAAATAAAAGATGCGGGAGAACATGTTGGTTCCCTTGCAAAAAGCGGATATACAAAAACAATAAACTGGATCAAAAAACATCCAAAGATTACAATTGCAATAGGAATTACTGTAGCATTAATATTAGTCGTAAGTGTAGGTTGTGTTTGCTGTAGGTCACATAAAAATAAACCGGATGACGAAACAGGAGAGCCAGAAGCAAGAGAAACGAATCCGGAAAAACATGTGGCAAAAGAGCCAGAAGCAGGAGAAACGAATCCGGAA
>CABUYS010000030.1 GCA_902495835.1 uncultured Oscillospiraceae bacterium
ATACATATCATATTTATAATAACATTGTTTGGATGTAAAGTCAATATTAAAGAAAAATTTCTAAAAAATTATAAATATATCAAAAAATAAAATGGGAGTTTTATCCACTAAGAACAAAATTAATGTTTTTAAATTAAGTCAATTTAGAATAAAATAAAACCTCAGAAATAATAATTCCCAAGGTTTTATAATTAGTTTTTAGCACATTTCATCTTCCGTTTTATTTTTTGAAATCTGTGATTGGCAGGTTTCTATTAATTTATCTATCTCTCCGCCTTCTTGGGAATAATGTAGAAAAATTCCTTTAGATTTTTCTTTCAATTCATATAAATATTTTATTGCTTTTTCAGGTTTCTTTTCATTTAAACACATTATAGCCTTGTGATCTAGCAAGAATAAATTAAAGAGTTTTTTTAGATAATCTTTGCTTTCGGGCGTAATTTCTTCAAATGTATCAATTTTTTTAATTAAACTATTTAAAACGTTAATACGATGAATGAAAGTTCCTTTATCATATGAAGACTGTGGGGCAAAGAGAGGAGCAATGCGGCTTAGATTATGGCATCCCGTTAGTAAATTTTTTCTTGTATTTGCTTTTGCAAAATATTTTAGCGCAAGCAAAAAATACCGAGAGTCTTTGTCTAACATGTCAAAATTAATTATACCGCATTGTTTGTTAAATATACTGTATCTTTCGTAATCGTACCATAAAGGTTCAAAATCTTCATTTTCAACAAAATTGTTATACATATCCTGCAAAAGCAGTTCTTTTTCTTTGGGATCATCAGATAATCTTGCCTCATGATAACGTAAAAATCTATTAAAAATATCATTTAAACTGAGTATATCTGTAACTGAAAATCCAGTGAGATTAGGATCGTTTATTTTTTTCAGTATACGATCTAGTATGCTTATATTTTCTGACAACTGATTTGGGGAAAAATTATTTACTACCTTAAGAAGTTCGCTGCTTGAAACAGTTCGTGACAAAGCAATATTGTTAACTAGTGCACTCATTTTTTCGTAAAAATACTCTCCATCTGAGTCCAACTTTTTGAGATTTAATTTTTCGTCTTTTGTAAAATAGTCGACGAACTTATCAGGTATTTTGGTTTGTAAACTATCATCTGAAAGTGATCTAACCCATCCATCGAATTTCATTCTATAACTTATGCCTGCGGAAACTTGAGGTGGTTTTCGTAGCAACGATTCTATTATCATCTGTTTCTTTAATGAGTATATTTTACTACGATAGGGTAGAACTTTTTTGGATTCGTCTTCTATTTTTTGTAGAAAATGAACAGTCCACCTAGGCTCATCGGTTTTTATACGCCACTGTATATCATGATCTGATATAGCTAGATAGATAAGCTTTTTTGAATACTCTATAACTCTCGGATCAGCTTTAGGATTAGCGGACAATAAGTTTATTTTTTGAATAATAAATTTCAATTCAGCTGTACGTATATCTAGTGTCAATTTATCCATAGAATCATTTGCAAATAGTGAAGAAGTAAAATTGCATGGTTCGTTTTGTGGAAAATCTTTATAATAAAACCAACTGGTTAGTAAATCTAAAAAAGAATTTTTATCTAGTGAAATTAAATCTTCAAGCGATTTTACTCTTACGTTTATGTTTTCAGAAAAAATTGTAAAAAAACTATAGAAACTTTCAAAACAAACCGGTTTAGCATCTTGACAAGGTTGTGAATATGACATAATAAATCCTCCTAAATTTTATAAATAGATTAATAGTATCAATACATATCATATTTATAATAACATTGTTTGGATGTAAAGTCAATATTAAAGAAGGGTTTATACAAAATTATAAATATATCAAAAATCAGATGATGGATTTTGTTAATTAAGCACCGGAAGTACTTGAAGCTACTTGTGCTATTTGTATGACTATGGCTGTTACGGCCAGTCCTGCTACTATGGGTGCAAGGTATGGACAGCCGATAGAAAGCATCACTCCCGTAAAGCATCCTATAGCAGAAAATTTCGTAAACATATTTACACCTTTGCTGTTTAATATACCTTTTAACCATCCTTCTTCTTTTTTATCTCCATTTCCCTCAAGGCTGTTTAATAACGATTTTATTTTTACTAAAAATTCATTTGTTTTAACTAAAAATCCTAATATTTCAATGTATATGTTTCTTATTACAAATAATCCAAAGAGAGCGCCATATGTGGACCCGTGTTCAGTTCCAAGGGTTTCAATTTTTCGTTTTAATTTTTCTATGGATTCTTCTGCGTTTCCGAATTGTCCGAGGCTTTTTGTTTTTTCTCTGAAATTGTCAATTGTTGTTGAGCTTACAAATTCTTCTACATCAAGTGTTTCTTTTGTTTCTTGCTCCATGTAACTGTCAACTTCATTTTCTATTTCTCCAATGTTTATTTTATTTTCATTATTCGATTTTAAAGATTTATTAATTTGTTCTATTTTTCTTAAGTTTTTTTCTATAATTTTTAAAGCACTTTTGTCTCCATTATTATAATTTCCTTCTATTACCGCTTCATTGAAAATTCCCCAACGCTTGCCCAGAGTTGACATTCTTTTCTTTGCGTCCGGAAGTGATATGCCAACATCGTTATTTTTGTCTGCAAGTATGTTTTTTTCGAGGTTTCTGAACTTTTTAAGATAATTGAATGTAGATTCGTTTATTTCTGAAATTTTAAGGGCTGTTATCGCTTTCATGAAATCTTCAGAAAATTTTTTTATTTTTTCTTCGTAATCTTGCTCGTCTTGTTTTGTTACTTCTGAAGAAGTACGTTTAGCTATTTCGGCAAGATTTTTATTTTTTTCGGATAATTTTCCTACCTCGCTTAAAATTTTATCTTTTAATTTTTGACAGTCTTTTTCAATATCAGAAAAATTTTTAATAGATTTTTCTTTCTCCAATTTTACTGACATATAGTATTTATTAACAATTAAAGTTTCATTTTTTATAGGGTTCTTAGCGGAAGAATGAGAGAATTTTTTAATTTTTTTATTTGTTTCGCGAACTTGTTCGAAAAAATTGTTGACTTCTTCGGATATTTCTTTTGCGTCTCTAGAACATTCAAATTTAACCTTATCTTTTAAAAAACTACTGCTCTTACAAATTTTTTTAAGTTCTGCAAGCCCTGTACCTTTTATGTTTTCGTATTTATATATTTCTTTTATGTCACACAGTTTTTGTGCTGTTTTTTGTATGCCATCTAAAGATGTCATGTCTTTGTTGTTAAATTTAAAAATATTATTTTTCAATTTTTTCGCCAACTGAGAAACGGAGCTGTGTCCGTAAGCTACTTTTTTAATGGAATCATAATCTTTTAAACTTCTTTTAGCAAGCCTATTGTTTGGATTTTTCGAATTTCTTAAATTTTCAGCACAATCCAATACTTTAATAAGTGTGCCAATATCTTTTTGAATGTTTTTGCAGTGATTTATAACCGATCCAATTGAAAACATACATTTACTCACCTCTGTAAAATAGATTTTACAGATAGTATACTCTTTTATTTGTAAAAATTCAACATAAAATAGAAATATTTAGAATAAAAACAATAATTTATGCTTTATAATTGCGGTAAAAAATAATTTTTTGAAATTTCGAAAAAATTTACTACTTATTTTTTTTGTAAAATTTAAAATTTACGGTTGCTATGAAGTAAATCGAGAGCATTATCAAAGCGATACTTCCATGAATTGTCGAAGAGTGCGAAGCAGTCAGGGGTTTGCTTAAATTTGAAAAAACCTCCGAAGAAAATTCAAAATATTCGCTTGCAATATACGCAGATGCAAGTGAAATAATCGAGTTTATGAATCTGAAAAAACAAAATTTTTTGAAGTTGAATTTGCAGTTTTTTAAAATTGCAGATATTTGCATATGAGTGCAAACTCCGCCGTGACCCAAAGCTGCTGCTATTATTAAAAAGCTGTACTTTAAATTTGCGGATTTTATACATCCTGTGGTTATTTCTAAAAAAGATATTGCGGTTGTAAGTATTTCTTGCTCGTAGTTTTTAAAATGGGTACTGTATTGAAACAAAGGCATGTGTGAATAAGCGTTTTCAATTATCGAAATAAAAAATGTAAAAATTATTATCAGCGTGCACATTTCAATAATCGATGCACACACGGCAGACGTAGAATCTATAATTGTTTGAGCTGTGTTTATGCTTGAGCTGTCATTTTCGATATTTTCTGTATAAACAGGAAAATTCTTTTTTCTTGCACGCACACCGCAAAATATTCCTATTGCGAAAGCCCCGAATATTTGCGAAACAAGCAATACCAGACCCATAAGTTTGCTGTGAAGTATAAGCGTGCCTACTAAACTTATTGTAAATCCTGGTCCTGAACCTACGCAAAAACACATCATTCTGTTTAGTTGTTCAGAATTTATCTTTTTTTGGTCAAAAAGTGTTTTTGCGCCTCTCGCTCCGACGGGATATCCTCCGATAAGGCTAAGAAGTATAACGGGAGCGGTGCAACCGGGTAAATAAAAAATAAAATTTGTTATCTTGGAAATTATTTTTCCCGGATTTGAAAATATTTTTGACTGCACCGTAAAAACTGCCATAAACATAAAAGGAAAAAGCGAAGGAACTAAAATATTAACACAATAATTTATTCCCGTTTTGATACTTTTTGATGATGCTTCCGGGGATGAGAGTAAGTATACGCAAACCAATACCACAATTAAACAGATAAAATATTTTTTAATTCGATATAAAAAGTCTTTTGAAACCATCATTTTTTTACCTCCGATAATGTATATGCGGATAAGGGTGATTTTTATTTAACTTTAAGCATATTATTTAAAGTATGTTATAAAGCCGCATAATCTTTAAAAGAAGGTGATGTATAATTTGCCTTTTATAAAAAGGAAAAACAGTAAGTGTTCGAATTCCGGAAACATAATGAAAAAGACGCCTGTTTCCAACATGTTCAATTCGGTTTATCTTGAAATGAAAGGAAACAGGGAAGCAGTAGTGGAAGGGTGCAAAAGCATAGAAAAATATGATGAAAACATGATAAAAATAAAAGTCAAAAAAATGTCTTTAATATTTTTTGGCAGGAATCTTGAAATCAAATGTATGAATCATGATTCTCTTGTTATAGAAGGTTTTATTACATCGGTCGAATTTAGCACATAAATAGGGAACATATAATTTAATTGCTGTGAGTTGATAATATGTGTTGTTGAAATTTTTGAGATGGATTTTCGGATATATTTCATTTGAAGTTCAAGGAGAATGCCTGGAAAAGCTTATTAATTTTTCTATTAAAAACGATATAAGATTATGGGATTTAAAAAAATCAAATAAGAGTTTATCGGGAAAAATTTCAGCTTTTGAATATAATAATTTTGCGGAAATTTCAAAAAAGTATAATTTGGAAATAGAAATTATTAAGAAAACAGGTTTTCCGTTTGTTAAGCATAAATACAGAAAAAGATGGGGAATACTCGTCGGGACGGGAATTTTCTTTACAATATTGTGGATTAGTTCCATGTATGTGTGGAGTGTAAATATTTTCGGAAACAATGAAATTTCATCGCATGACGTCATGGAAGCAGCAGCCGCGTGCGGAGTCGCTCCCGGAAGTCTAAAAAGGAACATTGACTCGGCTACCGCTGAACAGATGATTATGTCAAAACTTCAAAATATATCCTGGATGTCGGTAAATATAGAGGGAAGTTGTGTAAATATTGTAGTAAAAGAAAAAATTGCATTTTCAAAAACCGTGGAAGAATCAGAACCGTGTAATATAGTTGCCTCTAAAGACGGTCAAATAGACAGGCTTGAAACTTATAAAGGCATTCCTGTGGTGTCATCAGGAGATGTTGTAACAAAGGGTCAGCTTCTAGTCAGCGGAGTCGTGGAAACTCCTGATTTCAAAAGCAGTTTAATTCATGCCGATTGTAAAGTTTTTGCAAAAACAAAGCGTAGCATAACAAAAAGAAAAAGTCTTAATATCGTTCAAGCAAAAGATACGGGAAAAATTGTAAAAAAACACAAGATAAAAATTTTTAATTGGGAAATTCCGATAAGTTTTCGCAAAGATGTAGATGACACTTACAGATACGAAAATATTACAAATAATTTGAATTTTTTTGGGATAAAATTACCTATAGTTATTTGCTCGGAAATTTGGCATGAACAAGAATGTTGTGAAACAGTAATAACTCCTGAAGAAGCAAAAAAAGATATTTTAGAAGAAATATCTCAAAATGAACTGAAAGAATCAGATGATATTCAAATATTGGAAAAATCAGAAGACGAAAAAGAAGAAAATGGCGAATATATATATAATTTGAATTTTTCTTGTATAGAAAATATAGGTAAAAGTGAAAAAATAGAATTGGAATAATTAAAATTGGTAATATTATCCTAATTTTGTGGAAATCATATCCTTTGTTTTTATTCATAAAACATTTGACATAACATTAAAAATCCCTTATAATTAATATTTGTAAAATAATTTGGAAATGTTTAAACTAAAGTTAAATGCTTTGATGTTTTTATACAAAATAATGTTTGTAGATTTATGTAAATGATTTGTTTTTTCGGTAGTCATGCCGTCTGAAACAAGTGTTTAGTTTGTTCCAGTTATTTAACAAAATTTCGTTTAATAATGTCGAAATGAATTATAAACAAAAAATAATGGTTTTTTAACGGCTTTTAGTTTTGTGTTACTTTGAGGAAGGATGGAATTTATGGTCGTAGATAAGACGAGAGTAATAATAGTTAATAGGCAAAAAGAGGTAAAGATACCTACAGGCATTCGTATGTTGATAAGAAGATGCTGTAATGCTGTTCTTAAACTTGAAAAATTTCAAGGTTCTGCTGAAGTCAGCGTTACCATGGTTGATAATTCTTACATACAAAGTTTGAACAAACAATACAGAAACAAAGATGTTCCTACTGATGTTTTGTCGTTCCCGATGGGAAAAGACGGCGTTTATGAAGTGGATCCTGAAACTAATGCTCAAATTCTCGGAGATATAGTTATATCTATGGAAAAAGTTATGGAACAGTGCAAAATTTACGGACACACAATGAGAAGAGAAGTTGCATATTTGGTTGCTCACGGTCTTTTGCATTTGCTTGGATACGACCATGAAAAGGGCGGAATCGAAAAAATGCACATGAGAGAACGCGAAGAAAGAGTACTGGATTTACTTGGATTTTCAAATGCTGTTTCTTATGTTTTGGACGAATAAGAATATATGAAAATATTCAAAAGTTTTAAATTTGCTTTAAAAGGGATAATTTATACACTTAAAAATGAGCGACATATGAGAATTCATGTTGTCGCTTCGTTGTGTGTATTTATTTTATCTCTTTTTTTTAATTTGAATGCCGAAAAATATGCATTGTTGTTTTTAACCATTGCTCTTGTTATGTCGTGCGAAATGATTAACAGTGCCATTGAGTGTGTTGTCGATATTTTTGCAAAAGATTATAATTCCGTCGCAAAGGCCGCAAAAGATATGGCAGCAGGTGCGGTATTGCTGGTTGCGGGTTTTTCCGTAGCGGTGGGTTTGATACTGTTTAATGACATAAATTCGTACATTAAAATGTATAATTTCTTTATTTTAAATCCCTTGGCACTGCTGGGATTGATTATATTTTTTGTTTTGAATTATTTCTACATTTTTTGGGGACCTGCCGAGATAAAAAATTATTTTAAAAAGCTTTCCAAAAAATTTAAAAACAGTATAAAAAAATTAAATTAACGGAGTTGAAATTATGTGCAATAATTCAAATAGAAAATCTTTATTTACATCTATACTCGGTAAGCCAAACGTCGGAAAGTCTTCCATACTCAATATGATAGTAAATTCCAAAATTTCAATAGTTTCTCCCAAACCGCAGACTACTCGGAATAAAATAACGGGAATATTTACAAAAGATAATGTTCAATTGGTTTTTACCGATACTCCGGGAATTTTCAATCCCAGAAATCGTTTGGGAAATTATATGATATCCGAAATAAACAATTCTTTGTCGGGAGCGGAAGCTTGTCTGCATGTTGTTGAGGCAGGAAAAGATATCACCCCTCAAGATTTAAAGCTGATAGATAAATTCAAAAAGATGAACATGCCGGTAATTCTTGTTATAAACAAAATAGACCTTTTAAAAGATAAATCTGTTTTAATGGGTCAAATCAAATCGTATTCGGACGCTTTTGATTATTTTGCGATAATTCCCGTTTCGGCTAAAACGCAGAGCGGTAAAAAAGAGCTTTTGTCTGAACTTATTAAATTAGCAAAGCCTTCTGTTTTCTTTTTTGACGAAGATGATATTACCGATCAAAGTGAAAGAACTTTAATTTGCGAAGTAATAAGAGAAAAAATGCTTTTACTTCTTGAAAAAGAACTTCCACACGGAGCTGCAGTATTTGTTGAATATTTCCATGAAAGAAGTAATGGAATTACAGATGTAAATGCAGTTATATACTGCGAACGAGAAAATCATAAAGCCATAATAATAGGAAAAGGCGGAAAAATGCTTAAAAACATAGGTTCGCTTGCCCGAAAAGATTTGGAAGAAATGCTTTCAAGAAAGATAAATCTTAAATTATGGGTTAAAGTCAAGGATAATTGGAAAAACATGGAATCGGTTTTGAGCGATTTGGGCTATATTTCAGGTGTTAAATAGTTGTTGTTGCCAAAAAATATTAAAAATGTGATAAATTATATATAAATTTCTAAATTTCTACTATACATTTTTTTGTTTTGCTGTATAATGGACTTATGTTAATTATTAATATAAAAAATAAAAATAATTTGATAAGTTTATTTATAAGAGGTGAACGAAATGGGCAAAGAGGCAGCACGGATAAATGAAAATAAAGCATGGAAAACTTTTGAAAACTCAGGTGATATAGTTGATTATTTAATTTATAAATTGGGTCCTGACTGCCCTTTTAATAAAAATAAAAAGGATGATATTTATACGGGGGCAAGCATTAAAATCGAGCGTGAACGGAATAATAATTCAAGATAAAGAGCTTGGAGAAAAAGACAAAGTAATAAAGATATTTACAGCCGAAAGAGGCATAATTTCGGCTATAGTGAAACGAGGTCAAAGCATAAAGTCCAAAAATTCTTCTCTTAGCCAAATGCTGGCGTATTGTAGGTTTTCTCTTTTTGAAAGAAAAAACGGATTTATTGTTGATGAAATAGAAGTAATTGAATTGTTTTGGGGTATAAGGGAAGATTTAGAGCGACTTGCTTTGGCACAGTATTTTTGCGAACTTTGTATGGCTTGGATTCCGGATGAAAATAATTCTCCCGCACTGCTTAGGCTCTTTTTAAATACGCTTTATTATTTATCAAATAAAAAGAAGAGCTGTAATTTTTTAAAGTTCGTTTTTGAACTGAAAGGATGCTCTTTGTGCGGGTATATGCCGGATCTTGTTTGCTGTGCACAGTGTGGAAATTTTAATTTAAATGAGATGGTATTTGTCATCAGAAGCGGAAAATTGTTGTGTAAAAAATGCGTTTCAAACTCCGAAAATTCACTTGGATATTCACTCACAGCGGGAGTTTTGTGTGCTCTCAGGCATATAATATACTCCGATTGGAAAGAGCTTTTTAATTTTTCCGTTTCACACGAATCCGAAATTTATATATCTAAAATATGCGAAGAATATATATTTGAGCATATAGGTACTCATTTTAAATCGCTTGATTTTTATAGAAAGCTTAATAAACTAAGCACATGATAAACTATGTAACACGTTACTATTCCCATAAGTGTCGGAATAATAAAAGACAGGAGCGTCCATTTTAAGCTTCCTGTCTCTTTTTTTATCGTCCAGCATGTTGTTCCGCAGGGGAAATGCATTACTGAGAAAATCATCACGCATATTGCGGTAATATAGTTCCAACCGTTTGCAATCAGAAGTTCTCGAAGATTTGTTAAATTATCAAGCTCTAAAATACTGCCTTTGCACATATAACTCATAATTATAATCGGAAACACTATTTCATTGGCGGGAAATCCCAATATAAACGCCATAAGTATTACTCCGTCGAGTCCTATGTTTTTCGCAAATGGGTCGAGTAAATTTGTGAAATGATTTAATACACTCAAATTATTTATTCTTAAATTCGCCATTATCCATATAATAAATCCCGCAGGAGCTGCTACAGCTACGGCTCTTCCCAAAACGAATATTGTTCTGTCCATTACCGAACGTATTAATATTTTGCCTATTTGAGGTTTTCTGTAAGGAGGTAATTCAAGAATAAAAGATGACGGTATTCCTCGTAAAATTGTTTTTGACAGTAATTTCGAAGTTAAAAAAGTTGCAGCTATTCCGAATAATATTACAGCTGTTAAAATGAATGATTTAAAAAAAGATTCCAATCCGTAAAAATTTTTTCCTACAAAGAACATTGTTATGATAGAGAGCAAAAGCGGGAATCTTCCATTGCAAGGTACAAAGTTATTTGTAAGAATGCCAATAATTCGTTCTCTCGGAGAATCGATAATCCTGCATCCTATTACACCGCACGCGTTGCATCCAAAACCCATGCACATGGTTAATGCTTGTTTTCCATGAGCTCCCGATTTTCTGAAAACACTGTCCATATTAAAAGCCACACGCGGGAGATATCCTATATCTTCCAAAAAAGTAAAAAGAGGAAAAAATATCGCCATGGGAGGGAGCATTACCGAAACTACCCACGCCAAAGTTCTGTATATTCCTTCAACCAAGACGCCGCATAACCAAGGCGGTGCATTTATTGAATTCATTAAACCGAGAAGCATATCCTGAATTTTAAACAGTGCCGAAGCTATAAGTTCCGAAGGATAATTTGCTCCTACGATTGTTATCCAAAATATTCCCATCAGCATCAGAATCATTATAGGAAATCCCGTTATTTTAGATGTAAGTATCTTATCTATTTTTCTGTCGGCATTATCGTAGTTTCTGTTTTCGATTTTTACGCATAAATTATATATTTTTTCGGCTCTTTTTATTAATGACTCGGTTATTATATCTTGAATTTTTTCTGTGTTTATATTTTTACGCAAAAGATTTTTGTATTCGTTTCTGACTGCATATTCAATTTCCGAATAATCAATTCCCGAATTTTTTATTGAATTTATAAAACTCTGATTATTTTCAAGGAGTCTTATGCTTATCCACCTTGAATTAAATTTTGATTTTTTTAAATCTCCTGCGGATGACTCGATTTTAGACAAAGATTTTTCCAGTATTTCACCGTAATCATTTTTTACTTTAAATGTTTTAATTTTTTTGAAAGAAACTTTTTCAACGGCTTCCATTAAATCATCAAGACCTGTTTGTTTTCTTGCATTGGTAGCTATTACAGGTACTCCGAGCTGCATAGAAAGCTCATCAATATCTATGTGAATTTTTTTTCGAGTTGCTTCATCGATTAAATTCAAACAAACGACAGCATTTTGAGTAAGTTCGAGTATTTGAATTGCCAAATTTAAGCTGCGTTCCAAGCAAGTGGCGTCCAGAGTTATTATAACTGCATCTGGATTTTCAAAGCAGATAAAATTTCTGGCAATCTCTTCTTCGGGAGAATTCGAAATAAGAGAATAAGTTCCGGGAAGGTCTACAAGTTTGAATTCAAAAGAGTTAAAAAAATATTTTCCCTGAGCGCATTCCACGGTTTTGCCCGGCCAATTTCCCGTGTGTTGATTAAGACCTGTCAAAGCGTTAAATACGGTACTTTTTCCCACGTTTGGATTTCCCGCAATAGCTATGGTTTTAAAATTTTTCGTTGAAGCGTTTTTTTGAAACTTCCTTACTTTCATACTTGAACTTTTTGTCAGGTTCATAAGTAAGGTCAACTCCAATTAGTGTTATTCCGAAACGGTTTCTACTATTATTTTTCCTGCATCTTCATTTCTAAGAGCGATTACAGTACCTCGCACGAAGTAAGCCACGGGGTCTCCTGCGGGACTTTTCTGCAGAACTTTTATTTCTGTTCCGGGAAGTATTCCAAGGTCAGATATTCTGCGTTTTTTGCGTTTGTTTAAACGTATGGCCAAAACTTTAAGTTTTTCTCCCGCAGAAGATTTGCTCAGTGGCATTATGGTTGTTTTCATAGCGTGTGCCTCGCTTACATATTTTTTTACATACTATGAAAAACAAACCAAATTGTTAACGAAAAACCAACAAATAAGCTTATGATGTTTGCTGTGGCGATGCACTACGAAACACATTGTCAGGGTCGCGAAACAGAATTTCGTCTTTGCTTAATGCAGAAAAATCTTTATTTGAAAGTTGCATGAGACCTCTTCTTAAGTTTTTGTTGTAATAATCTTCCATATTTCCTGATACATCTCTGTATTTTTGTGTAATTTTAGATAAATCATTATTGAAAGTATCCAATATAAGAGGTATACCTTCTCCTATTTGACTATTTTCCCAATCAATTTTGTTGAATATATCCTTTTTTAATGTTCCTAAAACATCGAGTTTGAGACTATTTAAATAATCTGAATATGTTGCCTTAGTTTTAGCGCGATTACATATTATATATCTTAGAGATTGATTGTCGTCTTCCTTGAAATATTTTTTATAATCTATATTTACACCTTTTTTCTTTAGTGATAATCCTATGAAGCGAGTTAGAGTTAAGAAAATTTCTTTCAATTGTTTTACTTCTTTATTGAGTTTACCGGAACTGTAGCTATTTTCTGTAAGCCTTTCGACTTCTTTCATTATATCTTTGTAATTTTGGTCGCTGTTTAACTTTTCATCTCTTGCTTTTTGATTTTCAGAAGTTCCAATTATAACCGCAGCTCTCATCATTTGATAGACGCCTTGTTCCACCGCTGTGGATTCCAAGTTTCTTTCCCTGTTTTTTTGTTCGTTCACTTCAGGGTCTTCTTTGGTTCTTAAAAATCTCATTAGTTCCCTTAAAAGTTCTTTACAGGCTTTGCTTTTTGGATCCGATTCTGGAAGACTGTCACATAATCCTAGAAGACTGCGCATTACTTTTCTTATAATATCCTCTATACGATTTGCAATATCTATTTTATCATTGTAAAGAGGTGAATTGGATCCGTCTTCTTCTATAGCTTTAATAGTGGCTTTATTACGTTGCATGAATTGATTTAAATCCTTAAGGAAGCCTTCACCTATACCCTTGGAACAAGATTTTTTTACATTTTTTCCGACTTTTTCCAATTTTTTGAAATAATCTGATGTGCATATTCCCGTTACATTAAGATTTTCTCCTAAGATTAATAATTGCTTTACCGAAAGACTATGAGCGCTTTCACTGCTTCGGTGATATGTGGATGTGTCTGAAAAAGCTTCTCGACTTTCTCCAGCTTGCTGATTTGCTTGAGTTGCTGAAGTTGAATTTTGCGGAGCTGCTTGAGCAGGTGCATTTGTTCCATTTTCATCAGTTTG